>CAZHVC010000076.1:0-7495 GCA_964535765.1 uncultured Ignavibacteria bacterium
GCCATGGTTAGAGCCACCAATATGAACGTCCCGCGGATGTATTTCCATGGTCGCACCGATTCGACCGGCGCCTATGCAATCGACCTCCCTGTCGGCGTGTATCACGTCGAGGCGTACGCCCGTGCCTACTATCCGGGCAATGCCGATTCGGTAGTCGTCGGTGATTTCGCCCCGACCGTGCTCGATTTCGCGCTGACACCGATCGATTTCGGCAGCATTTCAGGAACCGTTTATGATTCGGCAAATGCGCCCATATTCGGAGCTTTTGTCGAAGCCCGCATGATTGCCGGCTACTGGCACGGCATGGCTCGAACCGATTCCTCGGGCAACTATACTATCGACGATGTGATCCCCGGTAATTATATCGTTACTGCTCACGCCCGTGGTTATAACCCGGCCGTTTATCCTGAAACTGTAGAAGTTGACGATGGCGAAGACGTCACCGGTATCGATTTCCATCTTCTGCCGTTCACCCCGCCCGATGGTATAATTTCCGGTCTTGTCACCAGTGACAGCACCGGCAATCCTATCGGCGGAGCCCTGCTGGTGGCTTTGGGCACCAATGCCAACGCCCCTCATCGTTGGCATGATGTTAGATTCACCCGCACGGCCCCAGACGGGACCTATGCTTTCAACCGGCTCAGAGATATCGCCTACAAAATCTTCTGCGTGGCCAGAGGTTATCTGGGCGAATTCTACGATAACAAACCGACCTGGCAAACCGCCGATCCGGTCACCCCGGACGCCAGCGGCATCAATTTCGGTCTGGCCAACCGCAACGGCGGGCCGCGTTTCGTTGGAGGCCTTGTTTACGAAGGGAATCGGCCTCATTCGGGCGCCCTTGTTATGTTGCTTGAAAACGACGAGATCGTCGATATCGCTTTGACTATGCCCGATGGCGCCTACGAATTCGCCGGCGTGGAACCGGGCAATTATACCGTCAGAGCCATCGGTATGAATGAGAATCAGGGCGAGCAGACAGTAAGTGTCATGTTCGATGATATCTATAGCGCCGATGTCGTTCTGAGCCCGACCGGAGTCGATGACGGAGCCAACCTGCCGCAATCGATTTCGCTTTTGCAGAACTATCCCAACCCGTTCAACGCTTCGACCAACATCAGGTTTACTCTGCCCAAAGAATCGACTGTCGATCTGGCGGTTTATGACTTGCTTGGCCGTAGGGTAGCCACCTTGGTAAGCGGCGTAAAATCGGCCGGCGAACACACCGCAACCTGGAACGGTGACGGTCTGGCCAGCGGGCTTTATCTTTACGTATTGCGCGCTGACGGCGTCAAGCTGAGCCAGCAGATGTTGTTGCTGAAATAATTATCCAGGCATGCCGTCAGGAAGGTTGATGGCAAGTGACAAAGGGCATGGTTTCGACCATGCCCTTTTATTTTCTATTCATGATACGGTATTACCCTGATTGACTCGGCGAAGCGGTCCGGGGAATCAGCCGATTTTGCCGCGGCTAAGTTGCCGCTATCGCTGCAATGGCCGGTTGTAGTCCATGTCGAACCACATGGCGAAAAACAACGATTGCGTCCCGAAAAGAAAAAACAAAGCGGCGAATAGGGCGCTGGTTTCGGAAACCGGCCCGCTGAACAGGCGGTAAGCGATCAGGTACAGACCGAAAAGCAGGCCGAACGAACTCGATAACCCGCCGAAAAAGTAGAAAAAGACCAGCGGATGAAAATCCCTGATTATGTATTTTTCTTTCAGACGCCGGAAAAATCCGCCTAAAAGCAGCAGACTTATTTTCGGCACGACTTTCCATAGCCGGATGCCTGATTTCTGGCCGTCGTAAATAGGTTTAACCGGGATCTCTTTCACGATCGCTCCGAGGATATTCAGGTTTACCAACAGGTCGTTGGGAAAACCATAGCGCGGGTAAAGCCTGTCGAGCGGCATTCTTTTAAGTATATCCCGGGAAATTGCTGCATACCCGCATTGGAAATCGGCCAGTTTCCAGTAGCCGGAGGCGATTTTGGTCAAAAGCGAGAGAATGGCGTTGCCCAGAAATCGATAACGGGGCATCACCTGCCAGGCGTTGCCGTAAAAAAAGCGGTTTCCTTTCACGTAATCCGCCTGATTATCGACAATCGGCCGGCAGATACGGGAAAGCTCGCTCGGATCCATCTGGCCGTCGCCGGCCATTACTGCCACGACTTCCATTTCGTCTTTAACCGCCTGTTTGTAACCGCTGACGATAGCCGCACCCACGCCGCGATTGCTCTCGTGCCGGATTATAGTGATTCGCATCCCGGTTTTGCCGGCGATTTCCCGCAATATTTCCGGTGTGCCGTCGGTGCTGGCGTCATCGATTATATATATTCGATCGACGAAAGACGGTATCGAATCGACCACCGCCCGAATATGGCGTTCGACATTGAAAGCGGGGATTACAACGGCTGTTGTTTTATCGCCGAGCATGATAATATATAATAAACGATCCGGTCGTTTATCTAAATATTTTTGAATGCGATCGCTTATATGGTCAACTTTTTCGCCGTCCGCCGGCCTAACCCCCGGAACCCCGTTGCCGCTTGCCTTGTTGCTCTGCATATGTTATTATCGCTTGAATGTTGAACGATGACAGCCGCGGATGGCCGGCGTAGTTTTAAGTTTTATGGAGAACCGCGATGGTTGAAAACAAAGCGAAAGACAGGGGTTTGCTTATAGTCTATACCGGCGACGGCAAGGGGAAAACCACGGCCGCTCTCGGCCTGTGCGTGCGCGCCGCCGGTTACCGCAAAAAAGTTGCCATCGTGCAGTTCGTCAAGGGAAGCTGGCATTACGGGGAACTTGACGGCATCAAGCGGCTTGAGCCGGAAGTTCAAATTATCCGCAAGGGGAAAGGGTTCGTCGGCATAATTGACGACAAATTGCCGCGCGACGAACACGAAAAAGCGGCCGCCGAGGCGCTGCAATTCGCCGCCGAATTGATCAAGTCGAACGAGTATGATATCGTTATCCTCGATGAATTGAACGTAGCCGTTTTTCTGGGTTTGATCGATATCGCCGATGTCTTGAAAATGCTCCAGGACAGGCCCGAGAATCTCGATATCGTGATCACCGGCCGTTCCGCCCATGACAAACTGATCGAAATCGCCGACCTGGTCACCGAAATGAAGGAGATTAAACATCCCTACCGCAAGGGAATCTTGGCCAAAGAGGGAATAGATTATTAGGAGGAAGTATAGATGAGGGAAGTCGATGTCTTAATCGTCGGCGGCGGGCCGGGCGGATTGACCGCCGGAATGTACGCCGCCAGGGCAAAATTGAACACTTTATGTCTGGAAAAAATGATGCCGGGGGGACAGATCGCCAACACCCATCTGGTCGAGGATTACCCCGGTTTCGAATCGATCTCCGGCCCCGATCTCGCCCAAAAGTTCGAATCGCACGCCCGCAAATTCGGCCTTGAGATCGCCAACGACAACGTCAGGAAAATAAGACCCGACGGCAGATTTTGGGTGGTGGAAGCGGACAACGACTCCTACAAAGCCAAAGCGGTGATTGTGGCCACCGGAGGCCAGCCCCGCAAACTGGGGATCCCCGGCGAACTCGAACTCGCCGGGAAAGGGGTTTCCTACTGCGCCATTTGTGACGGTGCTTTTTTCAAAGGCGAAGTCATCGCCGTGGTCGGCGGGGGCGACTCTGCCGTCGAGGAGGGGATTTTCCTTACCCGGTTCGCCAGCAAGCTTTATATCGTCCACCGTCGCGATCAACTGCGCGCCCAGAAAATCATTCAAGATAGAGCCAGATCCAATCCCAAAATCGAATTCGTTTGGGACAGCGTACCTGTGGAAATAAAAGGAACCGAAAAAGTTCAATCGCTGGTGGTTAAAAATCTGAAATCAGGGGAACACAAAACGCTTTCGGTGGGGGCGGTCTTTCCTTTTATCGGTTTCGTGCCCAATTCGGATCTTTTCGATATCGAAATCAAGCGCGACGCCAACGGATACATCATCACCAACGAAAACATGGAGACCTCGCTTAAGGGCGTCTATGCAATCGGCGATGTCCGCAAGCAATTATGCAAGCAGGTCACCAATGCCGTAGGCGACGGCACCACCGCGGCGGTCGCCGCCGACAAATATATCGAAGCATGGGGCGATTGAATTATGGCCGAGGTAGTCGTAAGACATCTGCGGAATCTCCAGCAGCAGGTAATCGCCCGCCAGCATACCTTCGTCGTCGATGAGCCGATTAAGCTGAAAGGTGATGATACCGGCCCGAATCCCTACGACCTTTTACTGGCCGCGCTCGGCAGCTGCACCTCGATGACGTTGATGCTGTATGCCCGGAACAAGAACATCCCGCTTGAAGGGGTTGAGGTTAGAATAGAATATACGCGCGTCTATGACCAGGACTGCCGGGATTGCGATTCCGGAGATCGATTTCTTCATAAAATCACCAAAAGAATTAAACTTGAGGGACGCCTCGATGCTGATCAAAAAACGCGTCTGTTGCAGATAGCCGGCAAATGCCCCGTACACAAGACGCTGACCTCGAAAATAATTATCGAGGACTTGCTCGATGACTCCCTTGAATGACCGGCATAAACCTCAGTGGCTGAAAATTAAACCGAATTTCGGGCCGGTTTACACTGAGGTCAAAAGCCTGTTGCAGGATTTGAATCTCCATACCGTATGTCAGGAAGCGGGATGTCCCAATATCGGCGAATGCTTTTCGGCGCGCACGGCCACTTTCCTGATTTTGGGCGACCGCTGTACCCGGAACTGCCGGTTTTGCGACGTCCAGTCCGACAATCCGCTGCCGCCGGATTGCCTTGAACCGGAAAGAGTGGCGCTTGCGGTCAGGAAACTCGGCCTCAAGTTCGCCGTCGTCACTTCGGTTACTCGGGATGATTTGCCCGATGGCGGCGCGGGCGTCTTTGCCGCGGTCATAAACGCGATTAGACGGAGTTCGCCGGCCTGCGGCGTTGAAGTACTTATACCGGACTTCAAAGGTGACAGCCGGGCGCTCGATATGGTGCTGGCGGCGCGTCCCGAAGTCATCGCCCATAATATCGAGACCGTTCCCGAGCTTTATTGCCGGGTCAGACCGCAGGCGGATTACCGACGTTCTCTTGAACTTCTTCGTCGCTGCGGCGAAAGCTCCAAGGGAGTGGTGACGAAGTCGGGAATGATGATCGGCCTTGGGGAATCGGTCGAAATGATAGAGAAAGTCCTCGCCGATATCGCCGCTGTCGGTTGTCAGATTTTCACTATCGGCCAGTACCTTTCGCCATCGAAAAATCATCTGCCGGTGGAAAAATATTACCATCCCGATGAATTCGCCGAATTTGCCGAATTCGGGCGGCGTTGCGGCATTCCGCATGTCGAATCCGCGCCGTTGGTGCGCAGCTCTTACCTTGCCCATCGCCAGTTCGAATCACTGGGGCAGGCCATCCGCCACGGTCAATAGCCAAAAAGCGGCCTTTCAAGCGTCATCTTGGCTGTGAATGCGCCTGCACTATGAGTCCGATATTTGCACAGTCCACCCATCCGATTTTCGATATCGTTGCATCACTGGACGCCCGACTGAGCATTATTTAACCATCGCCTAATCCATTGTTAACAAATAATACGGCTTTCGCGCCTTCTGAAACAACCGATCGACAAAATTGAAATCCCGACATCTGCATCTGTCGATATAATGGCAGAAATGAAGGAGCATCAGTTAATAGTCGATCAGCAGGCCTTTATTGCCTCTGCTCATGAAACCAGCGAGCCGATTCTCGTGGTCGACGATGAGCCGACCATACTCGAGATCATCGAGGAAATGCTGAGAGGGCAGCGGTATACGGTTTTCCAGGCCAGAAACCTGTCCGAGGCCGAAACCATTCTCAGAGAACAGGAGATTTCCATCGTCCTGACGGACCTGATCCTGCGCCAGGAGTCGGGTATCGATGTCATCAATATGGCTCAAAAAATCCAGCCGTCCGCAAAAGTTATATTGATGACCGGCAAGCCCACGATCCAGAATGCCGTAACCGTTCTCAAAACCGGCGCTTTTGATTATCTGGTAAAGCCTTTTGATATGGCTACCCTGCGTGCCCTGCTCAAACGCACCGTCGATCAGATAAAGCTGGAAAGAGAAAATATCAGATTGAACGAAATGATGTCATTTTATGAAATCTCCGAGGCCATGACACTTGCAATCGATCCCGAAAAGTTGCTGAAATTGATTCTCGAGACCGCCATCCGCGAATTCAAGGCCGATTATGCCGCGGCTCATTTCATCGAACACGACGGCAGCATGAAGGCTCACGACAGCATCAGCCTTGACAATAATCTGGCCGAACTGTTCGCCAGCTTCAGCCTGGATTTAGCCAATGAGGTCGGCTACAAAGGAAAACCTTTGATAATCGACGACGAATATGCATTGGCCCGCACCGGGACGAAAACCATAAAATCCGCGCTTTGTTATCCTCTGGTGGCCAAAGGCAGGGTAAGCGGAACTCTGACCGTCATCCGGGCGCATAATCTGAGAAAATTCACCACCGGCGAGATGACCACGTTGTCGCTTTTTGCCAATAAGGCCGCTATAGAATTCGAAAACGCCCGTTTGTATCGCAATCTCGAGGATGCCTATTTCGATACCGTCGCCGTGCTTTCGAACGCTATAGAGACGCGCGACCGCAATACCGGCGGCCATACCGAACGCGTATGGCGGATAACCTATGACATCGCCTCGATCCTCGGCTGGAAAACCGAAAGCCTCAAAGAATTGCGTATGGGAGCCATGCTGCACGATATCGGCAAGATAGGCGTGCCCGATGCCATCCTGAACAAGCCCGGACCGCTCGATCCGGAGGAATTCGCCATAATGAAACAACATCCGGAAATCGGAGCGGCGATGATCGAAAAGATTGTCTTCCTCAATCCCGCTCTGCCTTATATCCTTTACCATCACGAAAGATATGACGGCAAAGGATACCCCTTCGGGCTGGCTGGCGAAGATATCCCGATTCAGGGGCGGCTACTGGCCGTAGTCGACACTTACGACGCTATCACCAGCGACCGGCCCTACCGCAAGGGAAAAAGCAGCACCGTTGCCATTGAAGAAATATCGCTTAATTCAGGCAGCCAATTCGATCCATTGGTCGTTAATGCCTTCCTGAAAGTAATCAAGCCGTAATAAAGGCAACAATACTCAAACGACGCCCCGATCAGAAACTGTTCATATGGTTTGTCTGTTTTGGGAAAATCTTCGTCGATTAATGGAAAACGGCATCGGCCGTTGACCGATGCCGTCTGTTTTCTTCAAAAAACCCTCGGCTCAATCGCCCATCATCACGAAACGGCTGGGTATGGATATATATCCCGTATCCATCATCATGCGGGTCAACCCTCTGGCTCGGGAGATTTTCTCTACGGCCATACGAAACAGCTCGTCGCGGGTTCGCGTTTTCTTTGCCACTCCCTGCTCAATCGCTTTCATCCCCACGGCCGCCGCTTCTCTCGGGAAAACCTCCCAGTCATCC
>CAZHVC010000077.1:0-7406 GCA_964535765.1 uncultured Ignavibacteria bacterium
CTCCCGCAGGGAGAGGGGGAATCGTCACCGGTCCATCGAAAAATCCTGCGTCGGCATGCCGAATGTAAACATCATACCCCCGAGGCCGGGATCGTTGGGGGTGCTGAAAGTAAGCCGGGCGACTCGAAATTCGGCGCCTCGCATCAGAGGATGACCGGCTGCGTAAATGTTCGCTACACCAAGCAGGCGCACCGATCCGGGACCCAGTGGATTAGGAGTTGTGTAGGTATAGTCCCAGCGGGACACCGTATCGAGGTAGGTAACGTCTTGAAGCGTAAATATCGAGGGATCGTAAGTAAGCACGATATTGAAACCGGCAATCGACGAAAAGTCGCCTTCGACTTTCAGTCGAATCGTTAACTCGGACGAAAAGCCGGGCACCACCGTGTCCGTTTCAACCTGCAGAACGATCGGCCTGACATCGAATATCACCCTGTTTACGTCGGTAGAACCGTGAAAGTCGGTGGCGACGAAGTTAGCATTGTAAACGGCTCTTAGGGTCTGGGGCGGCGTCCAGCGATACTCGGAACGGGCGTAGCCTGCCCGACGTTCAATCCCGACGAGAGTGTCGCCGGATATCGTGGCGTCAAGGCTCAACCACAATGAATCGTTATCGGAGTCCACGGCGATAAACGGCAGCTTTATGGGGAACAACCCATTCACTATATATGTCGTATCGGGGGGTGAGACGATCGTAGGCGGATGGCCGCCCTGAAAATAAAGACTGGAAAACCTGGTCCGGGGCACGATCGGGTTCCAGAACTCGTCAAATAAAACGGTGAAACCCTGAGTGGGATCCTCACCGCCGAATAACTGGCTGTAGTCGCCGCGGGCAGAGGTATCGGCGGTCGTATGGCCCCTGAAAGCACCGATCATGACCCATTGATAGTCGGTATTGATGTAATTTGGCTGAGGCAAAGTAAAATCGGCGATACCGAGAAAAGTCTGAGTTGTCAAACCGGGTTGGGGCCAGCCGTCGGCCGGCGGCATAAATTGAAGATCCCAACCCGTCATGGGTCCCATGGCTATACCGTCGTTGCGCGACGTGACGTAAATGTTTTGCGTGGCCAAAGACAAATTGATGAAGGCGAGATTCTCGTCGCACTTCAACCAGATCGGCACCGCAAAATCAACATCCAAATCAACCGGAATCGGCGATCCGTCAAGATTGCCGAACACCAGCGAGTCCAACATTCCCGGGTCCTGGCCGATTGCCCCCTCAGCCATCACCAGGGCCGCCGCCAGAATCATTACAGGAAGCAGCCCTTTCATCATCCTACCTCTTTTATTTGATCAAAGTTGTCTTTTTGACCTCAGCGAAATCATTTACTTTCAGCCGATAGAAATAAATCCCCGAAACCACGTCGGCGCCGCTGTTGTCCCGTCCATCCCAGACCACCTCGTATCGACCCGGCTCGTAATTTGCGTTCATCAGACGGCGGACGATTCGGCCGTTGATATCGAACACGTCAATCAATACACGGCCTGCGGCCGCCAGCGAAAAACCTATTCTCGTCGAGGAATTGAACGGATTCGGGTAGCTTTCAAACAAGGCATACTGGCTCGGCACCGCCGGGCGGCTTGACAACAGTCGACCCGACTGATCAGCTGCCTGCGTTTCGACCAAGGTTACCGATCCGGCCGGATATGAATCGAGGGCGCGGAAAGAAAGCAACCTGCTATCGCCGCAAACGGCCCTGCTTGCGCTCTGATCGTAAAGCAGCAGGGAAAGTACCTGGCCGTCATCATGATAGGCAAGCTGCAATTCACTGTGGTTTTGTAGCGCGCTCAATTCCACTCCCCGGTGATCGATTCTGACCAGAACGGCCGCAACCGGAACGGATGAATTCATGAACAGCTCGAAACCGCCATTGCCCGTCTCCGGCAAACCGAATTCCACGATCGCATTCTCGACATCCGGTTTCGGCGGCGGCGGGATATTCCCGTTGACGATATTCAACAGCATGACCAAATCGGCCACCGTTGTCGGAATGCCGTCGCTGTTTATATCGGAAGCTTGAATCTGAACTGAAGTAAAAGGAAACATCGTCGGATTGATCAAGTGGTTGATGAACAGGACGACATCGGCGGTTTCGTAGGGAATGCCGTTGAGATTTATATCGCCGACCGTCACCTGACCGGGTCCTATCACGTGGACGGATCCGTCGGTCAACTCCGGATGAACCAATAAGTAACCGCTGGAATCGGCAAGCGTATTATCGCTGATATCCTGGGTGAGAAAAACCACGGGCAGGGTGGCCCCGATAAGCCCCTCATCGGCCGCTAGGGCGAAATTAAGATTGAAGATTGTTCCCGTTCCAGGCGGCAGCGGCGGCGCAAACGGCCCGCCATAATTGTTGGCCAACCCGACAACCCTCACCGTTCCCGGACCGGCGTCGTCGATATTCGCATTGAAATATTCCCAGGTCGAAAGCCGGGAAGACCGGGTGACGCTCGAGAGAGTCAGCACCTGATAATTCCATCCCAGCAAAATCTCGAAGGCACCCACCAGAGAAGAGGAACCTGAATTATTCAGCGCCACCGGCAAGACGATGCTGGCACCGGGAACGGCGGTCATCGACGCCGCCACCAGCCCCGGACGCGTTATCGTCAGCCCTATATCGAGATTGACTATGCCGCCCTGACCATCATCGACGGTGAAGGTCAGGCTGTAGGCGGAATCGGCTCCCGGCGGGACGATCCACCGGAAACGATACTGGATATGGCCCGGCTGATTGATCAACTGCTGGAAAGTATAACCGGAACCAGAAAAGTTGACGGCAAGCGTCATCGAATCATTGTCTTCGTCCGTGCAGTCAACGATGTAGGATACCTCGAAACCCTCATCCACGGTGACGTTTCCCCCACTGGGACTGGTGAACACCGGCGGATTGTTGGGGGGGAAATACAGTCTCGCATATATCGTCGCCGGAACCCAGTTGTACGTGCCTGAAGCATCGGAAAAGACCAACGTTCCGTTCTGTGGGTTGGCCCCGGGGAAAGTGGCAGTCGTATCGCCGAGTATGTTGACGTCACTGGTCGTGTGCAGGCGAAACTCGGCCACCCTGACCCAGGCGTAATTCGTATGCAGATATGGGTTCGGCCCTCCGTAAAGATCGGACCAGCCGAGGATCGACTGGCTGCTGATGCCGGTGGTCGGGTAGTCGTAATTCGGGGCAAGAAATGATATGTCATCCCATGAGGTCAACGGGGCGAAAAACTGGCCGCCCAGTCTGGTGTCGATATAATCGTCATCAGTGCCGAGCGGGATATGGATAAAAGCAACGCTGTCATCGGTTTTCACCCAGACGGAAATTACAACATCGGAATTGAGCGAGGCCAGAATGACGCTGCCGTCCAGATTGCCGAAAACAAGCGAATCGGGCAAGCCCGGATCTTGCCCGTAAGCCGCCCCTCCGACCAGGACCAGCAATACCAGCCCCAGTAATACACTCCTTGACATCTTGATCTCCCCTTCAAGTTTTTTGAAAACTAAGCAGAACCGCCATTTTGCGAAGATATATAAAACCTGGCGACGGCCCGCTGTTATAAAAGTTAACCATTATATGTGAAAAAGCAAGCATTAATTGCCCTTGTCGTTGAGCCTGCCGATCCGGCTGTCCAATTCGCCGACAACTTTTTCGAACCGACGCTGCAATTGCATTCGGTTTCGCAGAGCGGCGTCCGCATCGCCCGGGAACAGTTTCTCGATAGTGCTGCCCTCGGCGATCGTCCGATCCGGTTCGGGACGTGCAAAAAGGGAACCCAGCTCGAACGTTTCGTAAGGACAATCCGGCCAGTCGTTTCGCCAACAGATTAAAAAGTCGAAACTCAAATTCGGCTTTTCGCCCGTTGCGGCCTCTTTGAGTTCAGCGCTTCTATAGGCGATCGCCAGAACCGCCCTTTCCCAGAGCGAATGGCCCGATCCGTCGTCATTGTGCCGGCGACGAGCAACAACATAGGAACAATCGGCCGCCGTCTCTTCGATAAGAAAATCGAATTCCTCAAGCAACCGTCCGAAAATCAACAAAACCCCGGCCCGGTTGGTGGGCGCATAAACTATACCCCGACGGCCGACTAATTCACCAACAACCGATTTTTTCATAGGCTTCCCGCCAGCAACCAAACAGAAAAGAAGCGTTGTTAATGTTAGCGTTAGTACTTTACGATGATACAATTCGTGTTAGGGGAAGGCAAGGAATATTTTAGTTATCCGAAAGCGGCCTGAAATATAATCCTTGGTCTGGTCGGCCCAACCAAATAATGGATCTTCGCCGGATTGTCCGGACGGATGAAGTCACCGCGCCTCCCACGATTCAACTTCCTTTTGACAGGTTCTGCGGATTTTGATATTCTTCAAGCGAGATGTTATCGGAAGAGCTGATTAAACGCGCCGCCATTTTGCGCGAGCAGATAAACCGGCACAATTACCTCTATCATACCCTCGATAAACCGGAGATAAGCGACGCCGAGTTCGATCGTTTATTCAATGAGCTGGTGGCTCTCGAACAAAAATACCCCGAACTTGCAACTCCGGATTCCCCTACCTTGCGGGTCGGTTCCGCTCCTCTGCCAGGTTTCGCCGAAGCCATTCACGCTTTGCCGATGCTTTCGCTCGATAAAGTGACGACGGCGGCGGAGTTCCTCGAATTCGACAGACGAATCCGCAGGCTACTCGGCGAAAGAAGTGGCAATATCGAATACACGATCGAGCCGAAGTTCGATGGACTGGCCGTCGAATTGATCTATGAAAAAGGGATTATGGTTCAAGGTTCCACCAGAGGAGACGGGGTCAAAGGCGAAAACGTCACCGCCAACCTCAAAACAATCCGCACGATTCCCCTTAAATTGCAGGGTGATACCTATCCTGACCTGCTTGAGGTGCGTGGCGAGGTGATTCTGACCAGAGCCGATTTTCAGAAACTCAACGCCATGCGGCTGGCCGAGGGCGAAGAGCCTTTCGCCAATCCGCGCAACGCCGCGGCCGGATCGGTCCGTCAGCTCGACTCGAAAATCACCGCCCGACGGCCGCTACGGTTTTACGCCTATGGAATCGGCCGGATCTCTGGCGAAAGACCAGCCGGCCATTATCAGCTGATGACCAGAATCGCGGAGTTCGGGTTCAAGGTCAGCGACCACTTGAGGCTTTTCGACAACACCGAGGCGATCCAGCATTACCATAACGAAATCCTCAGCAAACGAAACGAGATCGAGTATGATATCGACGGCACTGTAATAAAAGTCAATGACTTCGCCCTGCAGGAAATGCTGGGCGAGATTTCCCGTTCGCCGCGCTGGGCCGTCGCCTGGAAATTTCCGGCCCAACAGGAGACTACCGTGGTCGAAGATATTACGGTTCAGGTCGGTCGGACGGGCGCTTTGACTCCGGTGGCCAAACTTCGGCCCGTAAACGTCGGAGGAGTCCAGGTTTCCCGGGCCACTCTTCACAACGAGGATGAAATCGCCCGCAAAGATATTAGAATCGGCGACACGGTGCTGGTGCAGCGGGCTGGAGACGTGATTCCGGAAATCGTCATGGTGATCAAGGAACGTCGGACGGGCGCGGAAAAACCATTCGTCATGCCCGCACGCTGCCCTGATTGCGGAGAACCTGTCGTCCGCGCCGAAGACGAAGCGATCACCAGATGCGTCAATTCCGCCTGTCCGGCACAACTTGTGGAAAAGATCGCCCATTTCGCCTCGCGAGGAGCGATGGACATAGTCGGCCTTGGTTATCGCACTATCGAGACGCTCGTCGATAAAGGGATCATCGCCGATGTCGCCGATCTTTTCACCCTGGCCGACAAAAAGGCTGCCGTTCTGCAACTGGAACGGACCGGCGAAAAGTGGTTCGCCAATCTCCTTAGGGGAATTGAAAACGCCAAACACCGGGCGCTCGAAAACATCATTTTCGCCCTCGGCATCAGAAACGTCGGCGAACATCTGGCCGCGCTTTTGGCCGAGGAATTCATGTCGATCGAGGAGTTGGCCCAGGCCGATGAAGAAAAGCTTATGGCAATCAAAGAAATCGGCCCGGTGGTGGCCCGGTCAATAGCGGAATTTTTCAGAAACGAAAAAAATCGAAAGATCCTGGCGAAATTGAAAGCCGCCGGCGTGGAGTTCCCAGTAATATCCAAAGACGCAATGCCGGAAAGGGCCACCCCGGCGGGAGATTTGTCCGGGAAAACTTTCGTCCTGACCGGCACACTCAAATCAATGCCCCGTGAGCGCGCCGCCGATGAAATAAAACGACGCGGCGGAAAGACGACCGAAACGGTAAGCGCCAAAACCGACTATCTTATAGTCGGCGATAAACCCGGTTCGAAACTCGATAAAGCGAAAAAGCTCGGCATTAAAATCTTAAATGAGGACGAGTTCAACCGGCTCCTTGCTCAAAATGAATAATCAACAAGCAGCAGACCTCTTCAATGAATTGGCCGACCGACTCGATCTGGCCGGCGAACTGCCTTTCAAATCGGCCGCCTACCGCAAGACCGCCTCAGCCCTGCTGGCCCTTGAAGAGCCGTTTACCAAAGTGGTCGCCGAAGGCAGGTTCGAGCTTATTCCCGGTGCCGGCAAAGCAATCAAAGAGAAGCTGATCAGGCTGATTTCAAGCGGTCGGCTGGAAGCACTGGAAAAATGGCGGCAACACGAAACCGGACGATTTTTCGATCTTTTGGCGCAAACGGGCGTTAAGCCGGCCGCTTTGGCTCGGCTGATCAAATTGTCCGGAGCCGCCACGGAAGAGCAATTGCTCGAGTTTTGCGCCGACGAATCGAAGTGTCGGCGACTGCCCGACCAAATGCGCCGGACAGCCGAACTCTTGCGCAAATTAAAGGAAGAAAATCCTGAACGGCATTGAACAAAAATCAACCCGGTTAAGGCTGGAAACGGTGGTATTGCCGGTTCTGGCGGTTTGTGCCGCTTGCGTCATTTTCTACTACGGCGCGCCTATTTTAATACCCCTGACCGTGGCCGCTCTGACCGCTTATACTCTGACGCCTATAGTGGAATTTCTGAAAAAGCGCAAAGTCCCCCACATTTTGGCGGTCATACTGGTAATGCTTGTCTTGATCGCTATCGGCGCGCTGCTGCTTTTGGTGATGATATCCGAATTAACGTCCTTGGCCGGCAAGTTCCCCGATTATCAAAAAACCATGCAGGATCATTTCGACAAAGTTCAGGTTTATCTCGATCGCGAACTGGCTCAGTTCGGCGGTTCGAGCGCACTGTTGAGAAATCTCCGCATCGATCAGATCAGCCCGGGGGCCGTCGTCAGGGTTGTTTTCAAGGGGGCCGGCTCACTCGGTTCATTATTATTATCTGTAATGTTGCTTATATTCATGACCTTTTTCATACTTGCCGATTACCGCTTGTATCTGGACAATATCACGCTTCTTTTCGGC
>CAZHVC010000078.1:0-7321 GCA_964535765.1 uncultured Ignavibacteria bacterium
GCCTACAAGCTCAAAGGACAGATAGAGAACCATCCCGGTTACGGCAAGTTGCCTTTCCGGAAATGCATCGTGATTTCCGATTCGCTATACGAGGAAGACAAGATAATCCAGGTTTGTCCCACGATCTGTATCGGCGGTCCAGGGGTTAACGCCGCCGCGGCCCGCCTGTTGAAGACCTTGCCGATATATCACAATCACAATGACCGCTTTTTCATTCAGTTGGATACCGACAAAAAAGCGCGGGTGGTTTCCCTCTGGGGAATGGACCAATCCAGCACCGAAGAAGCCGTGGATTATTTCCTGGAAGCCGGATTGCTGAACGAATTCCTCAGGAGCGTCTGGAACTGAGCGATCGACGCCTGGTCAACGCCCTGTTGATGGTGATCCTATCACTGATTTGGGGCAATACCTGGCTGGCTATCAAAATCGGGCTGAATGGAGTTCCGCCGTTGTGGGGCGTTTCGATCCGCTTCTGGTGCGCCGGTCTGCTTCTTCTCGGAACGGCGGTATTGCGCGAAGGAAAGTTGAACCCTCTGGCCTATCTAAGGGCAGACGTGATAATCGGCGGCCTGTGCTTATACTGTATCGCCTATGTGTTGATTTATTGGGCGGAACAGCATATCTCCTCGGGGCTGGCGTCGGTGCTTTTCGCCGTTATGCCGTTCTACACGGCAATGCTAGCCCATTTCTTTATCAAAAACGATCGGCTCAATCCGACAAAATTGCTCGGGATAGCCATCGGTTTTGTCGGCATCGTCTATCTGTTTAAGGACAACATCGGCATATACGGGCGATTTGGTTTTTACGCGATGATTATGGCGCTGTTTTCGCCGCTGTTTTCGTCGATCGGGTCGGTGATTCACAAAAGAAGACTCGTCGAGTTCGAGCCGATTCAGTTGACCGCCTGGCAGATGTTGCTGGCTGGAGCAATTCTTGCCCCCTTGGCTTATCTGATCGAAGGTCTCGGCAAATTCGATTGGACGGTGTCTGCGATAATCTCGCTGGTCTTCCTGTCGGTTTTGGGTTCGGCTTTGGCGTTCGTGATCTTCTATCATCTGTTAAAAACCGAAAACGTGACCCGGGTTTCGATGATAGCGTTTGTTACTCCTCTGGTGGCGGTGATTGTCGGCCATGTTGCGGCGGGAGAACCGTTCTACGCCGGTATCATGATCGGCGGCAGTCTGGTGGCCACAGGCATCGCTCTGGTCAACAATCTGCATGAACCCATACTGAGACGACTGAAGAATTTTCGGATTTGAAGCAGCGCCGGTCAATAATCGTGTCCGACATAAAAATATACGGCGTCATTTCCCTTATCCGAACAGCCGTAGGCGATGCCCAGCGGCCCGATAGGCGTCTTGACCGCCAGTGAAAGACCGCCCCCGTGCCGGAAATTGCGCGGTTTCATCGAATCGTTTCTGGCCCAGACGTTGCCGATGTCGTATCTCGCTGAAAGGTACACATTGTCGAGCAGTTCCTGCCTGATCTCCAGATTTCCGTTCAGCAAGTTCTCCCCCATGATTTCATGGTCGAAAAGACCGTAAAATGTATCGCGGCCGCCGAGATCGAACAATTTGAAGTAGGGCGGTAGTCTGTTGGACAAGCCTAAAGCGATTCTGGGATGAAAATTCGTCTTGCGCCCAAGCGGATAATAGGCCTCGAGCACCGTGTAGAATCGGGTGAAGACCATCGTCCCGCCGAGCAGGTCGCCGGCGAATTCAAGGTCAAAATAGTGGTATTTCCCTTTTTTCGTGAACGGGACATCATCGAACGTATCGACCAGCGAGCGAAAGGAAACTGAAGCTATTCTCGCGAAACGACGTTCCTCCAACGGCGAGTCGAACCTGTTCCCCGAATACGAAAGCACGGCCGACATTTTGCCGAGGCGAGGGAATTGCTGGCCGAGTTCGATTTCGGCGCCTGTCGATGTCTCTTCGAATTCGCCGATGAGCTTATGGTCGACGTATGAGTTCCTCTTGAAATGCGAATGATAAATCGACGTCCGATAGGTTATGTAGGTTTTGAAAACACGATCGGCCTTGAGATTCAGCCAGACCGCCTGTTTTTTTTCGCCGAATTGATTGGAAACGTTGAACTCGTTGCCGGCTCCCATTAAGTTCGAAAAAACGAGATCGGCGAAACCCTGGGCATGGTATTCATTGTCGTATCTCAAACCTGCCCGAATATAATCGAACGATTTTTCTTCCACTTTCACGACCAGTTTGATTCCAACCGAGTCGGGTTCGGCCAGAAGCTTGACCGATTCGAACAGCCCCGAGGCGTATAAATCGTCGAGACTCCTTTCGGCCTTTTTTTCCGAAAAATGCCGGCCGACGCGAAAATGAAGATCGCGCCTGACCACCCAATCGCGCGTCCGCCGGTTGCCCTCGATACGAATATCGTTGATTCGACCTTCATCGACGCGGATGGTGACTCGACCGGTCGATCGGTCGATATCGACCAAACCGGCTCTGGCAAGCGAATAACCAGCCTTGGCATAAAGCTGTTCGATTCGCCGCAGATCCTCCGTGAGTCGTTTTATATTGGCCACCTGCCCGGGTCCGGATTCGATCGCCTCGAGCAGAACTTCCCGTCCGAAAAGCGAAACTCCGACAAAATTGATATCCTTGATTCGGGGATAGTCTTCCAGCCGAAAAACGACCCGTCCGCTATCGCCGCAAAGAGCAATTTCGGCGTAGGCGTCACGCAGATACCCTCCGGCCATCGCCTTTTCCAGCCGGGCTTTTATTTCCGATTCGTCGGAATTACCGCTTAGCGAGAGCGGCTTGGCGAAAAACGACTGCGGCAACCAGTGCAAATTTTCGATTTTGGAATCTACTACGAAAAACCGTTTACCCTGAGGCATAGGTTTTTCGTCAATGAGGGCGTTTTTTATCGCCGGCAGTGCCTGCTCGGCCGCTTGTCTTCCCCCCTCTATCAGTCGTTCGATCCCGCTGAAATCGCTGGCCTTGTGAAAACCGATGGCCGGGGTGATGACGATGTCCGCTTGTTCAAGCGATCGCTGTAGTCGCGGTAACGACATCACCGTCGTCGATTGATTGGCCATATCGATCGCATCCTCTATATCGTCGACCGGCAACAACGGTGAGGTTGTGTTGACCGCCACCACCGGACGGCCGGAAAGCTCAAGACAGATATCGACCGGAATCGGATCGACCAAACCGCCATCGACTAAAAGACGACCATCCGATAAAACCGGCGTGAAACCGACCGGAAACGCCATGGCCGCCCGCAAAGCCTCGGCCAGGTCGCCTCTTGAAATTATTTCCAGTTTGCCGTTTCCCAAATCCGTGGCGGTGGCGCGGAAAGGCGGATCGAGCAGGTCGTAATTGAGGCTGGCCCGCACACCCGCCCGATAACTCAACCGCGAGAGCAGATTGGATAATTTTTGGGCCGAGGTGATCGCCTTGGGCAGTACCGGCCGCCAGTTTTCGATACCGAGTTTCAACAGGGCTTTTTCGGGCCAACCCTTGGCCGATACCAATATGGCCGATCGCAGCGGCGCCGAAGCGAACAACTCTGGCCAATCAATAGACAGGGCGAGCCGATGCAATTCCTGCGGCGAATAGCCGGCGCAATACAATCCCCCGATTATCGCCCCCATGCTCGTACCGGTAACGAACTTGATCGGGATGTCGTTTTCGGTGAGGACCTCCAAGACCCCTATCTGCGCCAATCCTCGAGCACCACCGCCGGATAGGGCCAAAGCGATGCCGTCTTTCAGCCGGCCCGCCTTAATTCTCTCGATATCGGTCATTTCCGATTGAAATGGCTGATTATCCAATCTTATAATCAGGGTGTCGCAGCCGACGGGTTTGCAGAAAAATGCGAACAACAAAAAAATAAAAAGGATTTTGCCGGGGATTTTCATTTTCGGCTGAAATATACCTGATGGGCAGAGACAAAATCAAGAGCGGAACAGTACCCGCAAGGCTGACCGCCAAGCAACTCAAATTGATCCGTTCCCTGAAGCAAAAGAAATATCGCCGCCAACATGGCTTGTTCATCGTCGAAGGCGAACATTCGGTGGCGGCGGCGATCGATTCCGATTGGCAGGTGGATAAAATAATCGTGAAAACTTCGGCTGAAAAAATAATATCGCAATGGACCGGATTCGCCGGTGAGATATTCGTTTTGCCGTCAAAGGAATTCGACAGGCTTGCCGATTCCCAAACTCCGCAGGAAATCATGGCCATTGTCAAGATTAAGGAGCCAGGCGCAATATCCGAAAGGTTGGCGGAAGCCTCGAGAATTGCGGTTGCCGACGGGATAGCCGACCCGGGGAATTTGGGCACGATGATCCGGACGGCGGCGGCATTCGGATTTGATCTGTTTGTTTGTCTTAACGATTGCGCCGAGATTTATAATCCGAAAACGGTCAGAGCCACCCAGGGAGGCCTTTTTGCGATACCGATATGGGAGGCCGAATCGGTGGTCGATTTCCGGAGTGGATTGCCGGCCGCTTGCAAAGTCATAGCTTTTGCGGCGGATTCCCGTACACCCTTATCGCAAATTCCCAAAGCAGACAAAATGGCTCTTGTTTTCGGCAATGAAATCCGGGGGGTTTGCGCCGAAATCAGAAAAACGGCCGACTACCTGGCGAAAATCGAGCAGACAGGCCGAGTCGAATCGTTGAACGTGGCGGTGGCCGCTGGTATAGGGATGTGGTGGGGAGCCGATCGGGGATCTTGATCGGGGTCTGATAAGATAAGTTCATGGCCGCATCTTATTACAATCAGACCATTTGAATCGGCCAAAGTTTGCGGCGAACCGGTCTATGTCTTCCGGGGGGGCGATAATCGTTAAATCCTTTCTTGCCATATTTATCCCCGGCCGATAAATTGAACTACTAACTCAAGACGACGGGAGAAGATATGCTTAATTTCGAATTTGCTTTGCCAACGAGGATATTATTCGGCGTCGGACAACTCGATAAGCTGGGCAAGGAATGCAAAAAAATCGGCGGCAGGCCGCTTCTGGTAACGGGGCGATCGGCGATGCGCCGCACGGGGATATTGGACCGAGTGCTTGATCTGCTGGAATCCGCCGGCATAAGGCCGGTGCTTTTCGAGAAAATCGAACCCAATCCACGGGCGAAAACCGTCGATGAAGCGGCGGAGATCGCCCGTTCCGAAAAATGCGATTACGTTATTGGTCTTGGCGGCGGTTCGGCGATGGATGCGGCCAAAGGAATTGCCGCGGCGGCCAAATCAGGGCGGCCGATATGGGACCATATTTATTCAGGTGAAGGGCAGACCTACATACCGGTGCGCGAGGCTTTGCCGATCGTCTGCGTTCCGACGATAGCCGCCACCGGATCCGAGGCGAACCGCGGCGGCGTCATCACCAACGGCGACACCAACGAAAAGGCCGGTTTGTTTTCGCCGGCGCTGTTTCCCACGCTTTCGGTAGTCGATCCCGCCCTTACCGTTTCTTGTCCACTCGAATATACGCTCGATGGAGGGATCGATATTATTTCCCATGTCAGCGAAACCTATTTCACCGGCACCAGCTCGTCATATTTACAGGACAGATTCTCCGAGTCGATCATGAAAACGGTAATCACCTATTTGCCCAAAGCCGCCAAAAACCCCAACGATCTTGAAGCCAGAACTCATCTGTCCTGGAGTTCGACGGTGGCCTTATCGGGCTTGGTGAATCTCGGCCGCGGCGGTTCGTTTCCGCTGCATGCGTTGGAACATTGCGTATCCGGGCATTATGATATTTCTCATGGTCGGGGACTGGCTCTGCTGCTGCCTCCGCTGATGAAATACACCGCAAGCGCCAGACCGGAAAAATATATAGAGATGGGAATCAACGTATTCGGTCTGAATTTCGACAGCGAAAATATCGAGCATGCGGCCGCGCAATCAATCGAGGCCATGATCGGGTTTTTGGCGTCGATCGATCGCTATCTGCATTTCTCCGATCTGGGTATCGGCGACGAAAAATTCGAGCGAATGGCCGAAGATGCCATAAGAATCTACGGCGCCGGCAAAGATTTTCTGGAAAACCCGAAGCCGATCGACAAAGCGGGAATAATTCAGATATTCCGGATGGCGCTTTGATCGTAATCACTACTGAATAAACAGGAAAGGAAAGTCCGCGGCGCCACTATCAAAATGCGCCGGAAAGAAAATCAGCGGCCGCAATTCGCCGAAAAGGAAACTGCGGTCAGTTCGCCAGATGCCGCCGGATGCTTTCTTTAAGCTCGGTCAGATCGGGTGACTTGACGATATAATCGTCGGCTATCCAGCTCGAGAAATTGGCCTTGTACGACGAATAGGCGGAGTTGAGAATAACCGGCAAGCCGCGGTCGAATTGCTTGATCTGCTCGAGAACCTCAAGCCCCTCGACATCGCCCAATTTTATATCGAGCACCACCAGCTCCGGCCGAAATCGCTCGAGTGCAGCCATCACCTGCCGGCCGGATTCGACCGGCATCACCTCATAACCGTCGTCTTCAAGCTCATCCTTATAAAGCTTCAGCAGATTTTTTTCGTCTTCGACTACCATCACTTTCGGCATATGAGTCCCTCCTCCTGCTCTTTATACGTACCACATATGACTAAGAGAGCGAATTTTCCTTCTTTTTATTGACCGAGTTCGGAACCGGCAGATGAACATAAAAGGTGGTGCCCACCCCTTTTTCGGAGCGGACATTTATAAACCCACCGTGATCATCGATAATTTTCTTGGTGACCGGCAACCCGAGACCGGATCCGTTCGATTTCGTGGTATAAAACAACCGAAACAGGTTGTCCATCTCCTCGGGGGCGATTCCCTGGCCGGTGTCCTGGACTTCAATTACGATGTAGTTATTATCCTGGCGGGTGCGAATCGTCAGACGGCCGCCGTTTTTCATCGCCTCGACGGCGTTGGCCACCAGATTCAAAATCACCTGACGCATTTTCTCGGGATCGATATTGAGTATCAATTTTTTCTTGTGAAAATCAATTTTGGTTTCAATCGCCAGGTCGGCCATTTTATCTTTCAACCGGCCGACGGCATCGGTCAGCAGGTCGCATAGGTCGCATTCCCTCAGGTCCAATCTGGGCGCCCTCGAGTACTCAAGGATTTCGGAATTGATCGTCAGCAGACGATCGATTTCGGCGATGATGATTTCCACCAGGGCGGAATCGATTTTGCCGGCTGAAGCCAGCGCTTTCAGGCGACGGGCGTAGCCGCCGATCGTCACCAGCGGAATTTTGAATTCATGGGCGACTTTGGTAGCCAGCATTCCAATATCCGCAAGCCGTTCATGATGAACCAGATACTTCTGATTGGCCCGGAGTAGGTC
>CAZHVC010000079.1:0-7194 GCA_964535765.1 uncultured Ignavibacteria bacterium
AACTTGTGCATGGCATCGACATATGACGGGGCGCTAAAATCAGCCGGGATTATCCTGGCCCCGGCCGGCAGCAGGTCCTTATGACATTTGTCGCAGCCGACCACGTCGGCCGCACTTCTTATCCGTCCTCGGGGATGACACTCCACACAGGGGATATTGCCGGCGGCGCCGCCGGAATGCGCCTGATGATCGAAAGCATCGGTTTCACGGTACATATTGCGATGGCAGGCAAAACAACCGCTGCGGCGATCCAGAGGAAGATTCAGGTGATGACAGACGGCGCACGAGTCTTGGCCGCTTTTATTTTGGTGATTTTTATGGTCGAACGCCACGCCGAAACCATCGCGGTTGCCGTCGATGAATAACGTATCGCCCCCGGTGGCCCATGATGTCTTGATATCGAGTACACCGGTCTTGTCGGTCCTTGTGCCGGGTATGAAAGCGAAGCCGAGCGCCGCAAATGCGATAAAAACCATGGTATATTTCGTCCTCGAAGCGACCGCCGGCGTTCCCAACCAGACAAGCGAGGCTCGATCGAACCGCGGCGGGGCATAAGGGGCGTCGTCTGGATCATGCGGTTTGGTTTCCCATATCTTGAATCTTTCCACGGCGAATAGGAAAGTCAACACGGCCGCCGAAACGACTCCCGCGCTGGTCAAGAATTCCATCCACGAGGGGAAATACGGATCACCGACCGTCCGCAGCATGGTTAAGCCGGAGGTGTTGATCCGATTGAAAACGAACCCGGCGACCACCGATGTCGAACCCAGCCATAATCCCCGGATGTGATTGCGGATTCTTCCGATCGAGAATAGGATTATCGGGATAACGGCGGTCAGCGTCATTTCGACGTAAAACAAAACGGTCTCCCAATTTCCCTCTACAAGCAGCGCCCCTTTGCCGGAGACGACGATATCGCTCAATCTGACCGCCACATAAATCAACAGAACCCATTTGGCGGCTGCGGCCAGAATGGTCAAAAGCCGTGTTTCCGGAGGCCGCCGATAGATGTAACCAGACAGCAAGCTCTCCAGCACGATCATCATCAGCCCCAAAGCGACGGCGGAGACGAAAAACAGGACAGGTAAAATATCGGTATGCCATAAGGGGTGAAGCTTGAAAGGAACGATGAGCATCAGCGAACCCAGCGAGGATTGATGCAGCGTCGAAAACATAATCCCCAGCAACACCAACGGGAACCGGAATTTCATCAAAAATCGCCTGACTCCGGCGTAACGGCTGCTTTCCTCAAGCGGCACCGGAGAAAACTCCAGCAGCAAAACGGTGGTGTAAAGCATGACGCACCAGCCGACCTCGAACAACGGCGAATGCGGATTCCAGAAAACGATCATGTGCCAGATATTCCAGGGCAGGCCGAGATCGAAAAGCAGACTGATGATAACCGCCAGATATCCGAGAAAGGCTGTCAGGACAGCCGGTTTGACGATCGGTCGGAATTCCTCGCGCTTCAAAATATAGACGATGGCCGTGATGACGAATCCGCCGGCGGCCAGGGCTACGCCGCCCATGACATCGAAACCGATCCATAAACCCCACGGGGTCGAATCCGAAAGGTTGGTGACCGCTCCCAACCCGAAAACGAACCGGGCGAAAGCCACGGCGCTGGCCATCCCGACGATCGCCCAGAGGATCATTTTGAGATTGTTCGCCCTATTCATCATGCTTTGCCTCCCCGGTCGCCTTTTGGCTTTGAAGTCTCCGGCGGCGATCTATGATCCAGTGCAATCCATACATTACGGCCCCCATGCCGAGGAAAGCAAAAGGGACCGCTTTCATCGCCGGAGCGGTTTTTCGCGGAAGCGGTTTGTCATCGATGCGGGAGCCGTAAGCAAGGAAAGATAGATCGATATCGGAAATATAAAGAACCAGCGTACCGCCGAATTCTTTTTCGCCATATATAGTCTGGATATATTTATGCGGCTCCTGCCGGATTCTTTCAGCGGCGATTCTCAACAATTCATCTCTCTCGCCGAAAATGGTTGCACCGGTGGGACAGGCGGCGGTGCAGGCAGGTGTTTGCCCATCGAGAATCCGGCTATGGCACATCGTGCATTTCCTGACATAGGGAACGATTTTATCCCAATCGTAGCGGGGGATTCCGTATGGGCAGGCCATCATGCAATAGCGGCAACCAAGGCATTTGTCGCTGTCGTAAATCACCGGTCCCTCGGGCGTTTTGTGTAGGGCGCCTACCGGGCACGAGGCCGCGCAAGCGGGTTCAAGGCAATGGCGGCATTGTTTGCGAACGAAACGGTTGTCAGGCTTTCTTATGATCGACGTCCAGTTAAGGGCCGAAAGGCCGTCGTTTCTCTGCCACTGGCGCGGAGCGTCCATTTCCAACCCGTTGGCCTCTTTGCAGGCGGCCACGCATTCCAGACAACCGATACATTTGGTGACGTCGGTCAGAATGGCTTTCATACCGGTGCTCCTTTCTTACCCAGGGTGTTGCAGATCGCCTCGTCCGTGTCCGGCGGAAAGCGCCAGGCCAGAAGCGAGACGAATTGCGAAAGCGGCATAAGAACCAAATGAGCGATTTTGCTGAACGGTATCAGGACGAAAATCAGTTCGCCGGAAAGAATATGCGCCAACATGAATAATTGATAGGTCTTCGGGCTGACTGGAATATTCGAGCATACATATCCGGTAAGGAAAGGAATCAGCAGCAACAGGAGCCACAGGTAATCCTGTTTTCGGCTGATGAAAGAGGCGTTACGGCTGAATGCGCGGCCGGCCAAAAGTGCCAGACCGAATACGACCGCCAACAAAGTGAGCGTATCGGCGGCTTTCTGGGATAAGGTAAACCAACCTATGCCGATCGACTTTTGCCAGAGACGCACATGGGCATAAAGAAAGACCGGAACGATTATTATGGCAAGATGAAACAACATGGAGATCAGACTGTAGAACGGTCTGGCGGCGGGAATCTTTTTGACCGGCAAAAGCCAGGATACCGTCCTGATAAGGGTTTGTTTCCAAGGGATTTTTTTGTCTTTGGCTTTTCCGTAGGCCTCGAACATACCCCAGAGATCCAGAATGAATACGCGCAGGAGTCCCAAAACCATGACGGCGAACGTCAGGCGGAAAAGGGGGCCTCCGGCGAAATCAAGCAACGCTTCCAATTCCACTTCCTCCTACCCTGTCAATCTAAAATGATCGCTTTGTAGATAAGATCGTGAAGGCCGACCACCTCGCATTCGATCTTTTGATCTTCGACCAGCTCGCGCAATTGTTTTTTGCAGTTGGCGCATGGCGCGACCAGATAGCGGCAGCCGGCGGCTCTGATCTGTTCGGCTTTCGCCCTGCCCCCGATAGTCGTGCGATAGGGTCGGATTTCGTCGATGGAAACCGTGCCGCCGCCACCGCCGCAGCAGATATTGTTTTCGCGGTTGGGGGTCATTTCCACATAATTTTTGCAAAACGCTTTAAGTATTTCACGCGGTTGTTCGACTATCCAGCTCTGGCGGGCGATATTGCAGGGGTCGTGATAGGCCACTTTATCGGTTATCACATCGGGATTCAGCCGAATCCGCTTTTCTTTCAGGGCTCGATAGGTGTATTCGATTATATTGAATACCGGCAGGGCGTCTTGGCCGCCGCAATAAGTCGGAACGAAATATTTGGCCGACCGGGAAGCGTGACCGCATTCGCCTATCAGAATGCTTTTCGCCTGCAAGCGGCGGGCTTCGGCGTCGAGCTTTTTGATTATCCGCTCGAGCATTCTGTCGCTGTAGAACAGACCGTAATTGATGCCGTCGTAATAGCCGGTACCGATAGTCCAACTGTCGCCGGTTGCGGCGAAGACTGCGGCTATTCCCATCAACGACTCGGCCTCCATCAGGAAATCGCTGACCGCCGGAAAGAAAGCATAGTCGCAACCTTCGACATCGCGCGGGAATTTTATATCGGCGCCTTTTTCCTGCTTCATGTCTTCTTCGAGAAAATCGAGGGTGTCGATCAGCGCCGGCACCGGGATTGCCGAGGTGTTGCCTGTTTTCCCCTCGAGCTGTTCCCTTACGCTGACCACCAGCGCCCGCGGGGCGATGCCGATTTCGCTTAAAATATACCTTCCGAGATGGGCGATCAGCCCGTGATCGATTCCGGCCGGGCACTGGCTTACGCAGCGTCGGCAGGCGGTGCAATTATAAAACGATTCCGCCATTTCGCTGATTTTTTCGTCGGTCAGGCCGCCATCGCCGGTCAATCTGCCCCTGATGAGCCCGGCTAAGGTGAAATGTCGGCGGTAAACGCTTAAAAGAAGCTCCGAACGGTAACAGGGGACATCATGGGGATCGCCGGTTGCCAGCAGAATTTGGCATTGAGTAGCGCAACGCGAGCATTTGGCGCTCATTCTGACATAATGATCGAGAGCAAAACGGTAGTTGGAATGTTTCAAGATGGCGGCAAACGTTTCGAGGAAACGACGCGGACGGTCTTTCGTATCGTAATCCTCGACATGATATCGAACCGGCAATTTCTGCCGTTCCATCACCTCCGGTTTTTTAACGGAGGCGAATGCCCGTTCTTTTTCTTCGTTGGTGATTTTTGTGACTTTCATCCGGTCTCCGTATGATTATCCGTTATGGAAAAAGCCCGTTCGTGACCGATTATGGGCGTTTTCAGCAAAGGGATCGCTTTCTTGGCTGTCGGTGGCCCGGCATCGATCGAATCGATGAAAGGATCGATTAGATCCATACCCGATTCCGTGCAGATATTCGCCACGGTCGGGGTCTTGGGATGAATGTAGATTCTGGCGTGGTATCTGGGCAGGCGGCTGACCCGTTCGAATTCCTTGAGTTCGAATTCGGAGCGGTAGATGTGGGCGCCGCAGCAGACGGCCGCAATTATCGTCTTACCGCACAATGGACATTCGATCTCCGCCAGGAAATCGATGGGGAAAGGAATGGTTTGCGGATCGGAAACGATACGGAATCCGTTTAAGGCGAATAATTCTTTGGCCCAGCAAATCAGGTCATCCAGAGGAATCGGCGGCAAGCCTTCCTGCTTTTCATCGGCTTCGATCATTGATTTCAAGGCCCCCTGTAAATACAGCTCGACAGCCTTTTCGACCTCGATATTAAGCGGCGCCAAAACCTGTATGTTCGCAGCCGAAAGCAAATTGCGGTAAAACGTCTTAATTCCCCCACAGATGAGAACTTCGACCTTGTTTTCTTTGAGCAGATTGACCCTGGAAAAACCGCGGCAGCCGCCGCAGGTCACCAGTCGAGAGAGGATGATTTTGCGGTCTTCGGCGATCGCTATAAGGAAATTGCCGGCCGTTTCAAAGCAGGGCGCGATCTTCATTCCATATTTGGGCACGGCGATTATCATTGCTCTCGACATATTTTTCCGATTATTGCAATTGCAACAGGAGTGCCAAAGCGTCGCTATGAAATATTGATTTGATTGGTAAGGAGTTAAGAGAAACGGAAAAAGTTTAATGTTGCAATTGTTGAAGCGTTTCGTGTTGCATTGTTGCGATTTTTTATTGCACCTCCAAAATAGTGCAATAAAGAAATCGCGAGTCTATTTGCGGAAATCTTTTGCGTCGATGTTGTAGTGCCTCAACTTTCTCCAAAGGGTCGTTCTGTCTATTCCGAGTTCCTTGGCCGCCTTTGTTTGATGTCCTCGGTGTTTTTGCAGGGCGTTCCGCAATTTCGCTTGTTCGTTGATCGCTTTCGTCAGCGGCGTGGGACTTATCGAGGATGGTTCCGTTTCGCTGAGGCCTGCCGTTAAAAGTTCGGCCGGCAGGTGATTTTTTTTGATGATTGGCTCACGGCAGAGAACGAAGGCGCACTCGATAATATTCTCGAGTTCTCTGATATTACCCGGGAAATCGTAATCCAGAAGTATTTTCATGACCTCAGGGCTGGCGCCGATTATATTTTTGCCGCGTTTGGCATTGTTCTTTTTAATAAAGTGATCCACCAAATATGGTATATCCTCGCGTCTTTCCCGCAAGGGAGGAAGTTCGAATTTCACCACGGCTAAGCGGAAATAGAGGTCATCGCGGAATTTTCCCTGCGCCACCAGCTCCTTCAGATCGCGGTTGGTGGCGGCCACCACCCGGATATCGGCCTTGATAGTCTGATCGCTCCCCAGCGGTTCGTATTCGCGCTGTTGCAATAACCTGAGCAGCTTGACCTGAGTTTGGAAAGGCAATTCGCCGATCTCATCGAAAAACACCGTTCCGCCCTCGGCCGCTGCAAGTTTGCCCGGTCGGTCGCGTTTGGCATCGGTGAACGCCCCCTTGACATAGCCGAAAAGCTCCGATTCGAACAACTGAACCGGCAAAGTGCCGCAATTTATGACGACATAATTATTATTTGCGCGTGGGCTGAGATTATGGATCGCCCGGGCGAACAGTTCTTTGCCGGAGCCGGACGGCCCCTGGATGAGGACCGTGCTCTCACTTTCGGCGACATCGGGGAGAATGGCGAACAGCTTATTAATCAACGGGCTTTTCGAAATGATGTCTTCGAAAGAGTAGTTTTTCCGCAGCTCCTTACGCAATTGCTCGATGGCGGAGATATCACGAAAGGTTTCCACAGCGCCTAAAATGCGACCGTCGTCCTCACGCAACACCGCCGTGGATATCGTTATAGGGACTTTTTCGCCGCTGCTGTTGACGATGTTGACCGGCTGGTCAATCGTTTCAATGCCGGTTTTCAAGGTTTTTTCCAGCAGGCATCCCGACTCGCAAATATCCGAATGAAATATTTCGTAGCAATGCCTGCCGATTGCCTGACTGGCGGCAACACCGGTGATTTTCTCGGCGGCCGGATTGAAACTGGTGATCACCCGGTCACTGTCAACCGTGAAAACGCCGTCGGCGATCGAGCTGAGGATCACCTTGAAGAATTTCAAATCTTTCAGAGAATCGTCCATATAAACCCGATATACTACGGCCCGCTCTTATAAGTTATATTGCGACACTCCTGATTTCAATCCCTTATTCAAAGCGGTCATCGGCCTGCCGACGCTCGTTTCTCGAATCGGCGAACCAACCGGCGCGCGAATTCGGGAAAGCATCAACCGAGGGGATGTAGGGTTTGATATCGAGCAGAGGTGTGCCGTCAAGGATATCGATATCGGCAACCCGCAGCCTCAACCCGTCGATTCCCAGAAGGCGGACCGCCGACAGCCCGATAGGGTTCGGCCGGCAGGGTGATCTGG
>CAZHVC010000080.1:0-7180 GCA_964535765.1 uncultured Ignavibacteria bacterium
CGGGCGGTGGAGAAATACGGCGAGGCCTCGTTTTCATATTTTTCGAGAATCGGGGCGAGGAACTCCGCTTCTTCTGCCGGCGTCATCTTCTTTCCCTTTTCCTCGAGCGCCTTTTTCTTCACCATGAGCAGAACGTTGGCCGCTTGTTCGCCGCCCATAACGCTTATTTTGGCGGTCGGCCACATCCAGAGGAAACGGGGATTATAACCTCTGCCGCACATCGCGTAATTGCCGGCGCCGTACGATCCGCCTATTATGACCGTCAATTTGGGCACGTCGGCGTTGGCCACGGCATGCACCATCTTGGCGCCGTTGCGGGCGATGCCGCCGTGTTCATATTCCTTGCCGACTATGAATCCGGTTATATTCTGGAGAAAAACCAGCGGAATCTTGCGCATCGTGCACAGCTCTATGAAATGCGCTCCCTTGACCGCGCTTTCGGAAAAGAGAACGCCGTTGTTGGCCAGTATCCCGACCGGATATCCCATTATTCTGGCGAATCCGCAAACCAGAGTCTGGCCATACAGCTCCTTGAATTCCTGGAACTCGCTTCCGTCAACGATTCTGGCGATTATCTCCCTGATATCGAATTGCTTGCGGATATCCGAGGGGATAATTCCATAAAGCTCGATCGGATCGTATTTCGGATCTTCAACGGGCACCCGGCCGATATCGGTCTTCCGGGGGCGATCGAGACAGGCGATAATATTGCGGGTGATTTCGAGAGCGTGTTCGTCATCCAGGGCATAATGATCCGCCACCCCGGAAATCCGGCAATGTACATCCGCTCCGCCCAACTCCTCATCGGTGACATCCACGCCGGTGGCGGCCTTGACCAGCGGCGGACCGCCGATGAAAATCGTTCCTTGCCTTCTTACGATCACCGCCTCATCGCTCATCGCCGGAACATAAGCGCCGCCGGCGGTGCATGAGCCCATGACTACGGCGATCTGAGGGATCCCCATCGCCGACATTCTGGCTTGATTATAGAAGATCGTACCGAAATGACCTTTATCGGGGAAAACGTCTTTTTGGTGGGGAAGAAATACGCCGCCGGAATCGACAAGGTAAACGCAGGGTAGCCGATTCTCCATGGCGATCTCCTGCGCCCGAACATGTTTCTTGATCGTGATCGGGTAGTAGGTTCCCCCCTTGACGGTGGCATCGTTGGCCACCACCAGGACCTCACGCCCATGAACCACGCCGATACCGCAGATCATGCCGGCCGCCGGGGCATCGTTATCATACATATCGAACGCCGCAAGACTCGACAATTCGAGGAAAGGTGTATTTTTGTCGAACAATCTGGCGACCCGATCGCGGGTCAGGAGTTTGCCTCGTTTCAGATGGCGCTCACGGGCATGGGCAGGTCCCCCCTGTTTGACCAAGGCCAACCGTTCCTTCAAGAGCTCAACGGCTTTCCTTGTATGTTCGTGATTTTTCTTAAACTCGTCTGAAGTTACATCGATTTTTGACTCAATTTGGAACACAGCACATCCCGACCCGGATCACCACCGAATTATTTCGGCACTCCCTTATAGCCATAGCAGATAATCCCGTCCATTCCTTCTTGTTGGATTTTCCGGAACTCGAGCCGGACATCCATGCCGATTTTCACTTCACCGGGTTCGCAATCGGCAATCTGACATAATATGTTCACGCCTTCGCCAAGGTCAACGATCGCCACCGTATAGGGCGCCTGATCGACGAATTGCGAGGGGGCGACCCGGATCACCGAATAGGTCACCACTTTTCCCTCTTGGCCGATATGAGTGGGGGTGAAATCCCTCGATCCGCAGGCCGGGCAAACTATACGCGGAGGGAAAAGAACTTTTCCGCATTTGCTGCATTTGCCCGCTTCATAGCGATATCGCTGCGGCATTTCCCGCCAGTATCTTGGTGATGGCATACTATACTCCCTCTAAAATATGAACGACCGAGCTGGCGCCGCTGCCGCCCATATTTTGGGCCAGCCCGATATTGGCGTTTTTCACCTGGCGGCCGGGTTCCGCCTCGCCGCGTATTTGTTTAACCAACTCGACGATCTGGGCGACTCCGGTGGCTCCGACCGGATGACCTTTGGATTTGAGACCTCCCGAAGCGTTTACCGGTATTTTACCGTCGATAGCGGTCACGCCGTCGATCGTGGCCTTGCCTCCTTTGCCGGCCTCGACGAAACCGAGCGCCTCGATCACCATGATTTCGGCGATGGTAAAGCAATCATGCACTTCGGCGAAATTGATATCGGAGGGTTTCCGATTGGCCATCTTATACGCCTGTTGTGCCGCCAGAGCGGTCGATTTGAGCGAAGAGAAATCGGCTCTATGGGCAAGCTGAATCGTGTCGCTGGCGTGACCTGAGCCGACCACCTTGACCGGTCTTTTCTTGGTGAGCGTTTTGGCTATCTCCAACGGACACAACACCACCGCGGCCGATCCATCGGTGATCGGCGAACAGTCGAGGATGGTGAGCGGATCGGCGACCATAACCGCATTTTTGACCTGTTCGATGGTGATTTCCGTCCTGAATTGAGCCAGTTCGTTTTTCATCCCGTTTTTATGGTTTTTCACTGCCACCTGGGCCAATTGGTCGCGGGTAGTTCCATATTTATGCATATGATGATTGGCCATCATCGCATACAGACCGGGAAAGGTCACCCCGTTATATACTTCGTATTCTTGATCGGCGGCGGTGGCTAATGCGAATGTCGCTCTTGCCCCGTCGACATCGGTCATCTTTTCCACGCCTACGACCATCACTATATCGGACAGCCCGGAGGCTACATGGGCGAAAGCGGTTCTGAATGCAGCGCCGCCGGAGGCACAGGCCGATTCGACCCGGGTCCCGGGCACCGGACAGAATCCGGCGTAATCAGGACCGATCGCGCCGAGATGCTCCTGGTCGGTGAAGATGCCGCTCGACATGCATCCGATATACATCGCCTCAACCCGGTCGATTCCGGCATCCTTGAGTGCCAGAAGGGCGCTTTCGGCAATCAAGTCGCGTATCGACTTTTGCCACAGCTCGCCCCACTTGTTCATTCCGATTCCGATTATTGCTACGTCTCTCATAATTTCCCCAAACCAAAAATATGGCGGTCAGTTTTCGAGCTTTTTTATTTTGCCCCGGAATTTGGTGTATGTTCCGTAGTCGAGATATTTTCTGCGGGGCGAATCCAGCATCGCTCTGGTTTTCGGCGCGCGATCCTGGACCTCTTTTATCCGATCGGTGACTTTCCAGATGAAACCATCGCTGCCGGCGCCCGAACCGAAAGAAACCATCAGCACCATATCCCCGGGGCGGGCGACGTCGAGAATGGCCGTCAGACCTATCGGCGAGGCTCCGGAGTAGGTATTGCCGAGCGTCGGCGATAACCACCCCTGCTCAAGCTGTTCTTTGCTGAAACCGAGCATTTTCCCCACGTTCATCGGGAATTTGCCGTTCGGTTGATGGAACACCGCGTAGGCGAAATCACTCGGTTTCATTTTGGCTTTTTCCATGATCGCCCTGGCGCAACCGAGAGAATGTTTGAAGTAAGCCGGTTCACCGGTGAAACGGGAGGCGTGGCGTGGATAGAACTGATGCTCGCGACGCCAGAAATCGGGCGTGTCGGTCATGAACGAATGAGTGTAATGACACTCGGCAACCAGGTTTTTATCGCCGAAGATGAACGCCGCCGCACCCGCCGAGGCCGAATACTCCAGGGCATCACCGGGGGCGCCCTGCGATGTATCGGCACCGACACCGAGGGCGTATTCCATCTCCCCGGCCTTCACCAGGCTCATGGCCACGAACATCCCCTCCGATCCCGCCTTGCAGGCGAATTCGAAATCGGCGCAATGGCAATCAGGTACGGCCCCGATCGCTTCGGCAAGCACGGTGCCCGATGGTTTGACGGCATAAGGATGCGATTCCGAGCCGACATAGACGGCACCGATTTTTCGCGGATCTATACCGGCCCGTTTGATCGCGTTCCTGGTCGCCTCAACCGCCATCGTGATCGTGTCCTGGTCGGGACCGGGAACCGACTTTTCCTGCAACATCAAACCCTTTTTGTAACTTGTGGCGTCGGCGCCCCAGACCCTGGCGATCTCTTCAACCTTGATCCGGTTGCGCGGAATATAGGCGCCATATCCTACTATGCCAACCATTGAAAATCCTCATTTCTCGGAATACGTTCATACCCGTACGAATGGGTTTCAAAAATCAACTATATATAAAAATATCTCGGGTGGATGTCAATTTATTTAGAACATTAGATGATCGTGAAGGGTCTGCCCGACGAAAGCGAAAAGGCGAAGTTTCAATCGGGCTTATCCAAGCGGCGGTTGTGATAGAGGCCGCGGACATATTCGGCCATCGCCGCCATGCCCTCGCTGTATTGGACTTGCGGCTTGTAGCCGATCTGAAACATCGCCTTTGATATGTCAAACGCCTGATCGTATTTGGCCATGCGCACCGTATAGCGGGTGAGCAGCGGGCGGACTTTATAGCGCCTCAATCGGGAATAAAGTTCACATAGATAGGCGAAACTATATGCCGGAACATAGGGCAAGGAATGCAAGCGATACTTGATCCCGAGCAGGGATATTATATCCTCGAGAAAGCGTCTGGTGGTGACCCTGGAACCATCGGTGATATTGTATGCCTGGCCGATCGCTGTGTCCGAGGCGGCGGCCAGCTTGATTCCCTGAACGACGTTATTCACGTGAGAAAGATTCATCAGGTTTCCGCCTCCCTCGATCAGCGCCACCCGATTGAGCCTTATCCCCTCTATCAGCCGCGGCATTATCGCCCGGTCACCGACGCCCCAGATATAGCCGGGACGGATTACCGTTACCGGCAGGTTGTCTTTGAGGTGATATTCGAAAGCCATTTTATCGGCCATGATTTTCGAGCGCGTGTAATTATCAATTACATGCGTCTCGTAGGGCGCTTCTTCGTCGGTTCCCCGATGATGTCGGCCGTTGCCGTAGATGGCCACGCTCGACACGTAAATCAGACGGGGTGTCTTGTGTTCGAGTCCGGCGTCGAAGAAATATTTGGTCGAAAGCACGTTGGTTCGGTAGAATTCCTGCCACGGCCCGAATTCTTCGGTCAGGGCCGCCGAATGGATGGCCAGATCGGCGCCATCGAGCAATTTGAAAAAGGCGTTTTCATTGGTCAACTCATCGGTGAGGATTTCCACATTCAGCTTTTTCAAATCATCCGTTCGCGACGACGAACGCACGAGGGCGGTAACAACGTGACCCTCGTTGCGGAAAGCGCGCGCCAAGGCGCCCCCCAGAAAGCCGCTTGCCCCGGTCAGTGCGATCTTCAAATTTTCCTCCCCTGCCTTTCGACCTCAATCTTCTCTATCACCATGTTTGATTCCAGGGATTCTCGTCACCGAGTCGAAATTGGGCTTGAGAAAGAGATTTACGTAAATGAAATAATAGAAAACGAACCAGAGCAACAGCCAGGGAACGTCCAGATCGAGGACGACCAGCAGCGTGGTGAACAGAAGCTGATGGGAAATCAGATAAAAACCGGCTTTGACTGCGGAAAAGTAGGATATGCTTTCCAAGCGGTATTTATAGGCGATCATGGCGGCGATCAGAAAAATCAAAAAACCGCTGCCGACGGCGTTGGTCAGGAAAAACAGCAGAGCGAAAAAGCCGAACGCCTCGAGATTTATCAGGACCCGTTGCTTCTGCAAATCGGCTATTCTGATGGTCGAACTGAACTGCGCCGGATAGCGAAAGCGGCGGATCTGTGAATCATAGCAGACAAGGGCGGCCGAAGGCCCCACACACAAGGTCGTCAATCGGGAAGTCTCTTTGTTGATTTCGGCGGCCGCGGAGCTTTCCTCCACGAAAGTCGAATCGATCAAAAGCCGCCAGGTGGAAAACCGGTGGTCGATCCTCTGCGGCGGCAGATTGACTATGCGGCCGTTATCGAATCTGATTTCGGGGTAATTTTCGCCCAAAAATGCCGTTGTTTCGCTGAATGTATCATAAAACGACCGCCAGAAGACGATGGCGGAAACGAGGGCTGTTATTATCAGCAGACGGATGTAAAACCAGATTCCCTGCCGCGCCGGCCGCAATAAAACATCCTGAAAATACCGCCCGCCGGCGATAGACCCTTTTATATCAGCCCAAAACGACACGATATTCCCCGAGCGGACAAGGGGCTGAAAATATCATTTTTTGTGGCGTTTCCGCTTTTTCTTGGTGTTGTCGCGCCGCGCCGCTATGACCGACAGATCGAGATTGAACGACACGTTCGCCATTTTTTTTCTGCCCAACTCGGTCATTCGGTATTGGGCGTGTGGTCCGTCGTCGGATTTTTCCAGCCAACCCTGCTTTACACAATAATCGAGGTAGGCCGCCCCAAGGTGGGGAATCGATTCTGCGTCTTGGGGATGGCTGGCGGCCGATTTGCCGCCGCTGTTTTTCATGTTCGCCCTCCTTTGGGGACATTTCTGTCCCGCCTTAACGAAAAAATCAAGGTTTCACCTTTATCCGCCGGAATCGGCGATCGTATATGAACCGGCCTGCGTCATTTACCTTTCCACTTCGCCTCGCGCTTTTCCAGAAAAGCGGACGTTCCCTCCTTTTTGTCCTCGGTGGCGCAGATCGCCGCAAACAAGGCGGCTTCATGGGCAAGGCCGCTGGCAAGGTCGGTGTTCATTCCGAAATTTATGGCTTCTTTGGCCGCCCGAACGGCCAACGGACCTTTGGAGCAGATTTTCAGGGCCAGTTTTTCGGCTTCGCTAAGGAGTTGATCTGCCGGATAGACACCATCGACAAGCCCGGCCTGTAACGCTTCATCGGCACGTAAAAAATCGCCGGTGAAAATCATTTTCTTGGCCAGACCCATTCCGACAAGGCGAGGCAGTCGTTGGGTTCCACCGTAACCCGGAATTATGCCGAGGTTGACCTCGGGTTGCCCGAGCTTGGCCTTGTCCGAGGCCAATCTTATGTCACAGGCGAGGGCTATTTCGCAGCCGCCGCCAAGGGCGAATCCGTTGATAGCGGCGATGACCGGTTTCGGCAGATTTTCGATCTTGTTCAACAGCGCCTGTCCCCTGTCCATGCGGGCGCGGGCGCTGATCACATCGTCGCCGGCCAGCTCCTTGATATCGGCGCCGGCCACGAACGACTTTTCGCCGGCGCCGGTGAGGATCACACAGAGT
>CAZHVC010000081.1:0-7168 GCA_964535765.1 uncultured Ignavibacteria bacterium
CGATAGGCTGGACGATTCGACTTTCGTGCCGTTTTACCTTGTTGACAGCGTCCGTTTCAGCGCCGGCGTTAATTATCAGCAATATCCAGACGAGACCACCACGACGATAGATTACAGATATTGGGCCGATTTTCATCCGGAGGCCGGTCAAGACACGGCTCTCGATATTTACTCCCATGACGAATGCCTGCTTGATGGATTCACCGGCGACACCATCGTCGTCAACGGCTCGACCGACTATTCGGTGGAAGGATCGATCGGCAATGTCGAGGTCGAATATTCGCTGACCGGCGAGGCCGAAGACGTGAAATACCTGAGGATGCTTATCAACGACGACGGCACCCACCCGATCGCCGGAAGATTGAGTCTGACAGTGACGATTCACACGTCCGGAGAGCTCGGCGACTTTCCCGCCACGAACGCCACCTGGTCTTTGGTGCTGACGTTCGATGATGAAGGTTATCATGCCAGACTCGAATCCGGTCAGAATTACTGGGAATGGTCGAGACCATGGGATGAGGTGATGCGGGCCGGTAGAAATCCCGATCGGATAACCGCCGGATTGAACTAAAAGCCTAATCCTTAAAAGCGATAAGCCGATAGCGTCCGAATGATTCGGGCGCTTTTTTCATTGCCGCCTATACCCCGCGGGGCAACTTTATTTTCACCACGGTGGTTTATGCTAAACGTCGGAACCGCTTACCGGCGGTTGTTTCGGCGATTACCATAAATGGCCCATTTAACCATGAATCTTGAATACCGGCAGCTGACCCGGCGCGAAAGCGGTCGGGAAGCGGACGAAGCCGGATTTCAAAGCCCGAAAGGAACCGATCATGGCCGACTCGAAATCTATGGAGACAGTGCTGAACGAATCAAGGCGATTTCCGCCGCCGCCGGAATTTTCGCTGAAAAGCCGTTTAGGCAGCCCCGAACTTTATGCCGAATTATACCGGGAAAGTATCGATAACCCGGATGCCTTCTGGTCGAAAATCGCCGCCGAACTGCATTGGTTTCGCCCCTGGGATAGCGTTCTCGATCAAACCGATGCGCCATTTTTCAGATGGTTCAAGGGCGGGCAAACAAATATCGCCTACAATTGTCTGGATCGCCATCTCTTGACGGTTAACCGCAATAAGGCGGCCATTATCTGGGAGGGCGAACCCGGCGATCAAAGAGTGTTGACCTATCACGATCTGTGGCGGGACGTTAGCCGTTTCGCCGATGCCTTAAAGCGGCTGGGAATCAAAAAAGGTGACAAAGTGGCCATCTATCTGCCGATGATCCCGGAACTGGCGATCAGCATGCTTGCCTGCGCCCGCCTCGGCGCCGTTCATACAGTCATCTTTGCCGGATTCTCGGCCGAGGCGATCCGCGACCGGATAAACGATTGTAAGGCCAAATTGGTGATAACCGCCGATGGCTCCTGGCGGCGTGGTAACGTTCTGCCCTTGAAAAACATCGTCGATCAGGCGGTGGCCGGTTGCGATTGCGTGACCGATGTCATCGTGGTGCGCCGCTCGAACTGGATGTCTTATCCCTGCCATATCCGCGAGGGTCGGGATCATTGGTATCACCGGCTGATCGAAAACGGCTCTTTGCGATGCCCAGCCGAACCATTGGACAGCGAGGATATGTTGTTTTTGCTTTACACAAGCGGCACCACCGGCAAACCCAAGGGGATAATTCATACGACCGCCGGCTACATGGTTTACGCCTACCTGACCATGAAATACATATTCGATATCAAGCCCGAGGACGTGCACTGGTGCACGGCCGATATCGGCTGGGTCACCGGGCACAGCTACACGATCTACGGCCCTCTTCTGAACGGCGCCACCTGCCTTATGTACGAGGGCTCGCCGGATTGGCCGGAACGCGACCGGTTCTGGGAGCTAATCGAACGCTACGGAGTCACCATCCTCTATACCGCCCCCACCGCCATCAGAACGTTCATGAAATGGGGCGACGAGTGGCCCAAAAAGCATGACCTTGCGTCATTGCGTCTTCTCGGAACGGTGGGCGAACCGATCAATCCCGAGGCCTGGATCTGGTATCATCAGATTATCGGCGGCGGCCGCTGCCCGATCGTCGATACCTGGTGGCAAACCGAGACGGGAGGGATCATGATATCGCCGTTGCCTGGAATGACTGTCACCAAACCGGGCAGCGCCACCATCCCATTTTTCGGTATCCAGCCGGCCATACTCGATGAAAGCGGTCGGGAGGTCGAAGCGGGACTGCTGGCCATAAAGAAACCATGGCCCGGCATGCTAAGGGGTATCTACGGTGATCCCGAAAGATATAAAACCACTTACTGGTCGAAATGGCCGGGATACTATTTCCCCGGCGACGGCGCCCGCAAAGACGCCGACGGCTATTACTGGATTCTGGGGCGGGTCGATGACGTGGTAAATGTAGCCGGACACCGAATCGGCACGGCGGAACTGGAGAGCGTCTTTATCGAACATAAGGCGGTTGCCGAAGCGGCCGTTATCGGAGTCAACCATCATCTCAAAGGGCAAGGGCTTGTCGCTTTCGTTACGCCGCGTGAGACCGCCAAAGCCGATCAGAATCTGGAATCGGCCCTGAAAGATATAATAAGCAGAAAAATCGGCAAATTCGCCGTTCCCGAGCGAATCATATTTTCAACGGATCTGCCCAAAACCCGCTCCGGAAAAATCATGAGACGCTTGCTCAGGGATATCGCCGAGGGTGGAGTGCTGGGCAATGTCACCACGCTGGCCGACCCCAGCGTGATCGATGCCTTGAAAGCCAAATACGAGGAAGATTAATCCGCCGGCACCGGCAGCGCCGAAAACACGGGGATTACAACTCGAAACGGCGTAAGATTCGGGACGGAGTCGTCAGATTGTTGACCTGCCGCCGTTCCGCCCGGCGGTTCGGCCGATTCGAAAGATCGAGGTGATCGCCGCCGCCTATCTTCAATCCCGGCGCGACCGCAGCAAAACCTTGGTGAACGACTGCAGATTTTCAAGACATTTGCCGGTTCCCCGCACCACACAGGTAAGCGGATCATCGGCGACTATGACCGGCAGGTTGGTCTCCTGGCGCAAACGTCTATCCAGCCCTTTGATCAAGGCACCGCCGCCGGTCAGGATAATCCCCCGCTCGAGTATATCCGAGGCAAGCTCGGGCGGCGTTTGCTCCAACGCCTGCCGAACACCATCGACTATGGCGTCGATCGGCTCGGCGATCGCTTCGCGCACCTGAGACGAACTTATCTTCATGGTTTTCGGGACGCCGGCGACGAGGTCGCGCCCCTTGATATCCATCGACTCTTCTTTTTCGAGCGGAAAGGCGGAACCGATTTTGATTTTGATTTCCTCGGCCGTGCGTTCGCCGATAAGCAGGTTGTAGTTTTTTTTCAGATAATTGACGATCGCCTCGTCGAGCTCATCGCCGGCTATACGGATCGAGATATTGGAAACTATGCCGGAAAGAGCGATCACGGCTATTTCCGAGGTGCCGCCGCCGATATCGATTATCATCGAACCTGTCGGTAAATCGACCGGCAGGCCGACACCGATCGCCGCCGCCATCGGCTCTTGAATGAGAAACACCTCACGCGCCCCGGCGTTTTCCGCCGAATCGCGCACCGCCCTTTTTTCGACCTCGGTTATGCCCGACGGCACCGAAATAATGATTTTCGGCTTCATCAGGTAACGGTGGCGCACCACCCTCTTGATGAAATCCGAAAGCATCCTCTCGGTTACCTCGAAATCGGCGATAACCCCGTCTTTGAGCGGCCTGATCGCCGAGACGTTTTCGGGGGTGCGTCCGATCATTTCCTTTGCGGCCATGCCGACGGCCAGGATCTTGCCCGAATCTTTTTCGATGGCCACGACCGACGGCTCGTTCAAAACGATTCCGGCACCGCGCACGTAAACAAGGGTGTTGGCGGTGCCGAGGTCTATTCCGATATCGTTCGAAAACGCATTAAACCAGCCCATTTCTCTCCTGTTTGTCCTAAAGGTTACTTCCTGATTTTGGGCTGGGGCAATTATAGTCTCTGGCATATTCAATGTAAACAGTTTTTTGATACTATCTTTTTAGTCAATTTCGGAATGGCGATACAAATCTTGATTTCAGCGGCCAATTTTTAGACCGATTAGTTGCGACTTTAATCAATTTCCGCAATAAAACCGCCGCCGATTAAAGCGACAAAAAGGACTGTTTCTTCAGCGATTGTTTTCGTTATCGGTAATCGGGCCGCGCGCCTGGCCGTTGATAAACTGCTGCACGATCGGTTTATCGCAATTGCGGACCTCCTCGGGCGTGCCGCTGAAAATGATTTTCCCGCCATAGAGCATGGCAATCCGGTCCGATATCTTGTATGCCGATACCATATCGTGGGTTACGGCGACAGAGGTGATGTTGAGGCTGGCCTTAAGATGCAAAATCAGATTGTTTATGGCATCGGCGTTAATCGGATCCAAACCGGTCGTCGGCTCATCGTAAAGCACTATTTCAGGGTCCATGGCGATAGCCCGGGCGAGACCGACCCGCTTCTTCATTCCTCCGGACAGCTCGGCCGGCTTGATATTTTCGATATTGAACAACCCGACTTGGGCCAGCTTTTCTTTCACTGTCGCCTTGATTTTTTCCTCGGGGATATCCGTATGCTCCCGCAGACCGATTCCCACGTTTTCATCGACCGTCATCGAGTCGAACAGGGCGGCACCCTGAAACAACATCCCGAACCGCCGACGAACTTCCGCCAGACTTCGCCCGCTCATGCGGGTGATGTCAACACCATCGATATAGACGGAACCGGAATCCGGTTTCATGAGACCGATAATATGCTTGAGAAGCACCGACTTCCCCTCGCCCGAACGGCCGATTATGGTCAATGTCTCGCCGCGATATATGGTCAAATTAATGCCGTTGAGCACGGGCTTGCCGTTCAACCGCTTATAAAGATCCACGATTCGGATTGCGGCTTGGCCGACCGCTCGATCGGGATTCATCGTCGTTGCCTGAACCATTTCCTTTCCCCGTCGCCTGCCTTTGTCCCGGTATCCTCGGAATCGGACACTGCGGGTCACCCGGCCGAATTTGCCTGAATTACCTCAACCGAACAGTATCGAGGCGATTATATAATCGGATATCAATATCAGCACACTGGCCAACACCACGGCTCTGGTCGTCGAAAGGCCCACCCCTTCGGCTCCGCCGTAAGTCCGGAAACCATGATAGCAGCCAACCGTGGCGATTATTCCTCCGAAAAAAAACGATTTCAACAACCCGCCGAAAAGGTCCTTCAAATCGAAAAACAACTTAACGCCGTTGAGGAAAGTATAGGCGGTTATATCGATAAAGAATATCGAAACGAACAAGGCGCCCAGAATGGCCACGAAATTCGAAAATATCGTCAGCACCGGCAGCATGACAAGCCCCGAAACCAGCCGCGGCGCCGCCAGATATTTCACCGGATCGAGCGCCAACGTCTCGAGCGCATCGACCTGTTCGGTGACTTTCATCGTCCCCAATTCTGCGGCGATCGCCGCCCCGACCCGCCCGGCCACCACCAGCGCCGTCAGCACCGGCCCGAGTTCGATAATAACCGCCTTGCCCACGGCCGTTCCCAGATATCGCATCGGCACATAGCCGCGGAACTGATAGGCAGCCTGCACGGCCGAAACCGCCCCGGTGAACACCGAGGTGAACAACACCAACGGCAAGGAAGCCACCCCCATCATCAGCATCTGCTCGCTGGTCAGGCGAAACCGCCGAAAGACAAGGGGAATCGCGGCAATCGTGCGCATCGTCAGCAGCGAATACGAACCGACCTCGTGAAGAAAAAACATCGCTTTCTCGCCGAATATTCTGACAACCTGTCTCATCACAATTGCCGCCCTTGGCCCATTAACATAGTCGGCAGAAATTGCTAGTGCAAGAGCAATGTTGCTCCATACTACATTGACTGTCATTGTCTATTGACATCCCTGCCGCAAGCCGCGGCCGAGGGGGAAATTGCCCGGGCGACAATCAAGATTTGTCTCAAGCGAACACATCTACGGATTCGGCTTGTTCACGGGTGGTACAACGAAGCACAGGGCGTCATCCAGGGCAATCCGAATTTGCTTGGTGATCCCGGTACGGCCGTGTATTTTCCTTTCAGCTTATCTGGTGGTCGCCGAGGTCGGAAAAACAGGAAAGTCGGCAAAGCCCGGCGACCGGCCGAGATATTTCAAGGCATGTCGATTGCCCGAAGGATATGATTTGAGATGCAGAGGATTTGGTTCAGGTCAATGAATATACGGCAACGAACGAAAATACCTACTTTTGCTATCGGGTTGGCCGCGATGCTGTTGTCTTGTGGGATCGCCACCGATCCGCTGCCGGATTCCGCGTTGTCCTATGTCGCCGATTACGACACGCCGGGGAATTGTTTCCGGGTGGTCGTTGTCGGAGAATATGCCTATCTTGCCGATGGGACCGGCGGCTTGCTTGTCCTTGACATCTCCAACCGATACGCCCCGGAATTCACGGCGCATTTGGCGACATCGGGATCGGCTGTTGACATAACTGTTTCCGACGACTATTACGCGTATGTTACGTGCGCGGTGCAGAGTGGTTATCAGGTAAACATTGTCGATGTCGGTTCTCCGGATAATCCCGTTTGGGTAGGCGATCTCGATTCGTTGACGGCGTCCAACCTCAAAATCGAAGTTCGCCGGCGATATGCTTATGTCGTTGCCGACAATTATTTCAAAATTTTCGATATGACCGACCCCGCCCGGCCGATTCAAAGGGGTTCGGCCGCAGGGGCTTTCGGCAAATGCGATCTGGCGATTTCCGGGGATCGCGCCGGTTTGATAAGTTACAACACCGTCTCCGGTCATTCCGAATTTATCGCCGTCGATATAACCGATCCGACGAGTCCGATCATGACGCCTGCGGCCGGACTGCTGGCGGACAGCACCACCGACATATTCATGGAGGAAGGATATCTGTTTCTTGCCTGCCCCGACAGCGGTCTTAAAATAGTCGATATTGCGAATGTCTCTTCGCCGTCGGTTCTGGGGGGATACCGATCATACGGCCGGGCCGAGGCGGTTTTCTATTTCGGCGGTCTGGTCGCCTACGGCGACGGCAACAACGGTGTGACGCTGCTGTCAATCATCACTCCCGCGCAACCGAAACC
>CAZHVC010000082.1:0-7165 GCA_964535765.1 uncultured Ignavibacteria bacterium
GAGCTATCCTGCTCTTCGTCGATCACGATCAAACCCAAATCGCGCAGCGGCGCGAAAACGGCCGATCTGACTCCGATTATGACTTTAAGCTCGCCCGTATTGGCTTTCCGATAAAGTTCGAAACGCTGTCCGGCTGTCGTCCTTGAATGCCAGACGCCGATGGGAACCCCGAGGGCGTTGGAAAACCGGCCTATGGCTTGCGGCGTCAGCGATATTTCCGGCACCAGAACCAAAACCGATTTCCCGAGAGAAAGGGCTCGTCCGGCCGCTTCGATATAAACCTGCGTCTTGCCCGATCCGGTGACGCCATAAAGAAGAAACGCCCGATTGACTCCCGCATCGATCGCCGCTATTAGCCTTTCTTTCGCCTTCAACTGATCGGCGGTCAACGGCGGCGGAACCAACAGCCGTTCAGGCGGTTGTATAATCGATTCGACCTTTTTGCGGACGATTTCGATTTTCTTTTGGCCTGCGAGTTCTTTAATTTCTTTGCGGGATATACCATAATCGGCCAACTCCGTCAGCGGCAGACCGTCAGGATGATTGCTCAACAAGGCTAAAATCTCCTGCTCCCGCTCATTCGTTTCGAGTCTGCCACTCCTGCTTTTTTGCTCGTCGCCGATCACCGCCGCCAATCTACCGGCAACGCCCGGCATTTTCGGCTTGCCGGCCAGATACAGAAAACCTGCGGCAAGCATTCGTTTGATCATCGCCGTGGGGATGCCGGGGATAAGCTCACCGGTTGCTTTGAAAACATATTTGCCGGGATTGTTCCTGACCAATTCATAAACCAGTTGCTGTTTTTTATCGGCTGGGATCCGCTCGCCGGCCTCGATTGTCATCTGCAGTCGGGCCATCGTTCCGGGCGGGTAGGCGGCCCGGAACACCTCTGCGGAGGAACAGACATAATAGTCGGCCAGCCAGCAGAGCAGCTCGAACAAGGCAGGCGAGAAAGCGAGGGCTGGGTCGAGCAAGGCGCGGATCTCGCGCAGCTTTTCGCGCGGGACCGCCGTCGACCTCGCCAGGTTCATCGCCACGCCGACCGCCAATCTTCCACGCAACGGCACCACCACCGGCATGCCGACCCTGAGGATCCCCTCGAGCGCCCGGGGGACCAGGTAAGTTAAACGGGCCGAACCCGTTCCGGGTATTGCTACTTCGGCGTACACTTTCGGCTATACTAACTCTGGCCGGATAGCTTCCGGCTGATGCAGATGCCCGGCCAAAAATCAATCGGCGGCCCGGCTGCTGACCAGCACCGATGCCGCCCTTGATCGATCAAACCGTTGCCATCAACGGCGATTCATGAAATTTCCATCATCCACCTTTCGGCGGATGGAGCTCGATTCGGTTTCCCGCTATTTGCCCGCTTTGCAATCCTCGAATTTGCTGTAAGCGGCCTGGGCTTCTTTTTGCATTTTCAATCTCAAATAGGTCTGCGACAACAGATCCCAGCCGTCGCAATTTTGGGGATCGACTTCGGTCAACTTCTCCAGAATGGCGCGGGCCTCGTCCAGGCGGCCGCATTGAATAAGCGAAAGGGAGTGATTGATCTTCGCCTCGTTATCCTGAGGAATCAACTCCACGACATGAGCGAATGCGTCGGCCGCCTTGCAATAATCTTTTTTCTGAAAATAGATCAGCCCGATATTGAACCAGCCGTCGGGATTGTTGGCATCGAGCCCGACGGCTTTTTCATAATATTGCAGCGTCCTGACGGTGTCATTGGCGACCATGGCTAGTTTGCCAAGCTGAAAATAGACTTCGGCGTTCGTCGGATCTCGTTTGATTATCCTTTGATAGGCCGATTCGGCCTGAGGAAATTTCTGAAAGTCGATACACATTGTGGCGAAGTTTTCGAGCACGACCAGCGAGTCGGGCGCCAACTCATAAGCATGATAGCTCAGCTTGTAGGCCTCCTCTTTATTGCCGAGCTGATGGGCCATGACCGCGGCGTTGATATACGATTCATAGCGGGCGGGCCAGACGACACCGCTGTTCTTGAAAGAGACAAGGGCAGCTTCGAGCTCCTGGTTGTTGGCCTGGCTTTTGCCTTTTTCGAACAGGTCTTTCCAAGTTATCTGGCGCAAATATTCATTATCCGATTTCAACTTAGGGGCAAGCGAATCGGCTTTGGCGAGGGCGTCGGCCATCTCCTCATATTTTCCCTCGATCAAATAAAGTCTGGCCAGGTATTGATAGACTTCTCCGTTGTTCGGATATTTGGCCACCGCTTCTTGAAGATTATTTCTTACGCGCTCGATATCCGGATTGGGCCGCGGTTTTTTCATCGTTCCCATTTCGATCTTGACCGTCCGCAGTTCTTTGGGAACGCATCCCGTGAACAGTAAACCGGCGATCAAAACCGCAGCCGATAAAACGTAGGTAGCCCTCTTCATCATTCCTCCACCGTTAATTGTATTGAATCGAATAAGAAAGCGTGGCCTCACCCTCGGCAGGCACGTTTACTTCAAACTCAATTCGATAATTATCGATTTTCCTGAACGGCAGACTGCTTTTCACGATCTTCCACTCCCGCCATCCCTGCGGATGCTCCACAACCTTCACGACTATAGCCTCTTTTTTGTGGTTTTTCAAGCCTATTTCGTAAGTCTCGCGAAAATAATATCCCTGGGCGCCCAGATCCTCACGGTTGACGAGTTTGCGCGAACCCGTGATATCAAAAGCATCGCCCAGGTAAACTCTGACCATTTCATCCTTGGGCGTGTGATCGATCATATCCTCGCCGATAAACTGAAGCGCTCCTTTTGAATCGGCCTTGTAAACGCGGATGGCGCCTTTCGGCAAGGGCAACCCTAAACCGGCCTTGGTTGAATTTTCGAACTCGAGGTTCGTCTTTATTTTGACTCGATCATCGTTGCCTTTACGATAATATCCGACGGCATCGGCGATAAAAACCTTTTGGGCTTTGGTGCGTGTTGGCGAAAAGAGCGACAGTTGCTTCATTTCACGATCGTTTATCGTCGCCTTGCGTTCGAGCGTGTACAGGTGATATTCGAACAACTGTTCTTCGGCAAAAGCCGCCCCCATGAGCATATCAGCCTTGCGCATGACCTCATAGTCGGGTATCCCTTTGGCGGCCGGCAGGCGATGAATGTCTCCGGCCACCAATTTCAAGGTCGCCTCCTTGAAACTTGAGCCGCATTGGTTGTTTATCGTCACCCAGCCCGACAGTGTGATAAAATTGTCATCGTCGGAGACAACCGCCACATAATCGGCCGACCAACCGATTCCATTGGTCAGGTAGCTCACTTCGCAACGGCGGTTTCCTTGCGAATCGGCATTCAGCAACCAGCGTAACGATGGCTTTATGTAAAGTCCTTCGGGTAAAGACGGAAACTTATAATCGACGACCTTGGCCGTCGCCACTACCGCCACTTCGCCGTCGGCCGAACGCAGAATGAGGCTCTTGCCGTCGGCCGACAACAGCTCGCCGGAATAACGACGGTCATCCTCCCCCACAAGGGTGATATTTTTCCCCAGAAACCGATTCAGCAAAGCCTCGGTCGATACCAGATCGTAGGCGAAGTTTTGTTCGAGGATCTTGGCCGAATTATCATCCAGACAACGAAAACTCACGCTCTGCGGTATTATGCGGGAGGCCACGTCGTCGAAATTTATCATGGTTGTTCCTTTTTCGATACCGATGTTCCTTATCTCGCGGACAAGCCCGAGATCATCGTTATAGACGGTCAAATAAACCTCGGCTGAGACTCCGCCGCAAATTAGCGGCATAAATAGCACCGTCAGGGCAATCATCAATTTTCGCATAATGCTCCTCGTTAATTTTTCGACGATAAATTACAGGCGCAACTTCCGCCGGAAACAATATCTGCCGCCGGCAGGCTCAGGGCAATCTTTTTTTAAGCAGGGCGATATACTGCGGTCCGGTCGATTCGATAAGGCGGCCGATCGTCCAACCCGTTCCCGAAATTATCCGGGCCATTTCCGCCGGCGATACGAACAGATATTCGAACCAGGGAGTGACGAATCTCTTGTGGCGCACTCGAAGACGGAGCTGCCCGGGCAGTTTCCCTTCACGGCGGTTCTTTCGCTGGTAATCGAGATGTTCTTTGATTTCAGTCATTGCGGGATTCACCGTTTCGGCCAGAATTCTGGCTTGCGGGGTCGTCATGCCATAAAGCCTTTTGAGGATGCGGCGGGCACGCCGGGGATTTCCCACCAGCCCGAAATTGTTGCCGAACATGATCACCGTGTCGAATATGCCGAGCCGCCTTGAAATTTGGGTGATCGACAACGGCTTCACGTCGGCTGCTCCCATTTTTCTGCACACTTCGAGCGCCAAAGGTGAAACATCGATACCCATAACATCGAAACCGCGTTTCTGCAAGTAAAGCAGCACCCGGCCGGCGCCGCAGCCTATATCGAGCACCCGGCCCCTGACAAATCGTATCGCCTTCTTTTCGATCACCGGCCAGCGGCGGAAATCGGCGAAATAGGACTTGCCGACGTCGCCCGATTCGAAATAGCCGTCATCCCTTTCGATTATTTCAGATGAATAACCATAGGTAAGATAATCGAGCATCTCATGCCCGAACGCATCTTGATGATCCTTGATGATAAGTATGCGATTCCTCCCCGCGACAACTTTATCGGCGAGAGCGAAAACTCGCCACAAATAACAAGTCCCGGTTTTGCAAAAGGCGAAATCTTCAGGGAGTCCCTTATCCGGCCGGCGGAAGTTCGATTGCCGCATACCGCCGCTATCCCGGCAAGGCGATTTTCGAACCTCGATCACCAGCCGGTCAGACTTTCGAGATTTTTATTCAATTTCTCGATAAGCTGATCCGTCTTCCTTAACTTTTCCTTCTCTGTCTCGATAATTTCGGCGGGCGCATTGGCCATGAAATCGGTATTGTTGAGCTTCTTTTGGATTTTTTCGAGATAGGCGCGCTTTTGTTCGAGTTCCTTTTCGAGCCGGGATCTTTCCTGTTCGATATCGATCAAACCCTCCAGCGGGATAAATATCTCCGCACCCGGAATGACCGCCGATGCCGAAAGGGGTGGTTTGGCCATATCGGTCGACGCCAGAACCTCGCCGGAATGGGCCAGATTTTTCACCTCTTCTTTATGATCGTTCAGCATCCTGGCCATATCAGGGGATTCGCAGCGGACCAGAACGCGCGGCTTTTTCGATGGCGGCACATCGAGGTCGTTGCAGGTCGTCCGGACGGCCTCCGCCAAACGGATTATGGTCCCCAAGTCCTCTTCGAGCTGCTGATCTATATACCTGAGCGGCATCTCGGGCCAGGGCTGGGTGGAGATACTGCCATCCGCCTGACCTTCGATGAGCAGTTTCCAGATGGCCTCGGTTATGAACGGCATGAACGGGTGCAACAACTTGAGGATACTCAGTAGAACGAACGAAGCGCATTCGCGGGCGATCTGAGCCGAGCCGGCCGAGGCCGGTTTTTTGTCGGCAAGCCGCGGTTTTATCATTTCGAGATAGTTGCTGCAATAGTCGTTCCAGGTGAAATCATAAGCGGTCTTGGCCGCCGTGGAAAACCTGAATCCGGAAAGATAGTTATTGATCAAGCCGATTGTTCTGGCCAACCGCGACAATATCCAGCGATCGGGCATTTCCAGCCGTTCGTCATCGAGCTTTATATCGGCAGATATTCTATATTCGCCCAAATTCATTCTGACGAAACGCGAGGCGCTCCACAATTTGTTGGCGAAATTACGGCCTATTTCGAACGTCTTCTCGGAAATCGACGGATCCTGACCCTCGGGTGTCACCAGCATCAGCGAAGCCCGCAAGGCGTCGGCCCCATAATTTTTGATAATAAGCAATGGGTCGATGCCGTTGCCTAACGACTTCGACATCTTAATCCCATTGGCATCCCGCACCGTGCCGTGAATATAGACGTCATTGAACGGCTCGACCCCCATAAACTCGTACGAGGCCATCACCATACGGGCCACCCAAAGATAGATTATTTCGGAGGCGGTGAACAAAGCCCGGGTGGGGAAAAACTTGGCCAGTTCAGGCGTTTTGTCGGGCCAGCCGAAAGTCGAAAAAGGCCACAACCACGAGGAAAACCAGGTGTCGAGCACATCTTCATCCTGCTCGATATGGTCGCCGCCGCAGCCGGGGCAGGTCGATGGTGGTGTGCCGGCGACCGTTATCCGATCGCAATCGCGGCAATAATACACGGGGATGCGATGCCCCCACCAGAGCTGGCGCGATATGCACCAATCGCGGACGTTTTCCAGCCAGTGAAGATAGGTTTTCACCCAATGTTCCGGATGAAACCTCAGTTTCCCCGAACGCACGGCGGCGATCGCCGGCTCGGCAAGCGGTTTCATTTTCACGAACCATTGCAGCGACAAATATGGCTCAACCACGGCGCCGCACCGATAACATGTCCCCGAAATCAACTGGTAATTTTCAATTTTGAGCAGGAATCCCTTTTGTTTCAATTCCTCGACAAGTTTCTGTCGGGCCTCCAACCGGTCGAGTCCGGCGAATTTGCCGGCGTTTTCGTTAAGCGTGCCGTCACGATTCAAGATGTTGATTTTCTCAAGATTGTGTCGCTGCGCCACTTCGAAATCGTTGAAATCGTGAGCGGGCGTTATTTTGACTATGCCGGTGCCGAATTGCGGATCGACATAGCTGTCGGCGACGATCCGCAACTGACGATCCAGAATCGGCAGGATGGCGGTCTGACCGATGTACTGCGTATAACGGGTATCCGAGGGATTCACGGCCAAGGCGGTATCGCCGAGCATGGTTTCCGGCCTGGTGGTGGCCACCGCCAGATACTCGTCGCGCCCTTTCATTTTATATTTTATATAATATAGAAAAGAATCGACCTCCTCACGCTCGACCTCATCGTCCGATAAAGTGGTGAGGCAGTCGGGGCACCAATTGACTATTCGCTCGCCGCGATAAATCAATCCTTTGTTGTAAAGCCGTACGAAAACCTCGGTGACGGCGCGCGAAAGCCCTTCATCCATCGTGAACCTGGTGCGCGACCAATCACAACTGCAACCTATTTTGCGCAGCTGATTTATGATCTGCGGGAATTTTTCCTCTTTCCACCGCCACACTCTTGCGACGAATTTATCGCGGCCCAGATCGTGCCGTCGCCGCCGCGCGCGAACTGGTTGACCTCGGGCT
>CAZHVC010000083.1:0-7162 GCA_964535765.1 uncultured Ignavibacteria bacterium
TTGAGTTTATCGGCATTGCGGACCATGGTTCTGAATTTGTACAGAACAAAAGCCCGGCCATGAAGTCCCAATCGTTTCTGTTTGAAAAGAACCGGCCCCGGCGAACTGATTTTTATCGACAAGGCGATAACCGCCAAAAGCGGCAGGGTCAAAATCAGCCCGATAAGAGCCAGACATCTGTCCAGAATATTTTTCAGTACCAGTGAAAGTGATGCGGGCGGCTCCGGGTCGGAAACGATGAGCAATTTATTGTCCAGTTGGGAAATAGTGCTCTTGATATTCGGACGCGCCGGCATATCCGAGATCTGTATGGTTTTAATCCCCATCAGATGACATTCGTCGATCGCTTTCCGGATATGTTCGAGGCCGTTGTTTTCGGCGGCGAAAACTACCCAGTCGATCCGTCTGGCCTTGATAAGACGGGGCAATATTTCGAGGTTTCCGACAACCGGAATGTCGTTGATTCTTCTTAAGGGCAGAATATTGAACTTGACGGTATTGTCGGCTTCAACGAAACCTATTATCTTTGCGCCCCATTGGCGATTGGCCGATATCATTTCGGACAACGAGCGGGCGTGTTTGCCGTCGCCCACTATCAACACATGGTGAAGATTTTTCCCTCGACTTCGGTAATACCCGAGCAGAAAATGAATGGCGAACCTGATCAGAATCAAGCCGAAGACGCAGATTACGGAAGACAAGAACAGGCGGGAGCGGCCGCTTAAAGGTAAATCGATATAGTAAAGATAAGCGAACAATCCGACGACGGCTTTGAGCGAGGCGGCCACAATCGGTTTGATTTTATTCTTCGGCGACCTGCCCCTGAATGAATAACAGTCTTTCTGGCTCCAGAGCGCCAATCCCCAGCATACGACGGCGGCGAGAACGACATTATTATATACGATACGATTCTGATCGCCGTAGTCGCCGAATGGGTAGGTGCCCAAAACAAGGCCGGTGGCTGCCGCCACCAAACCCAAATCCACAAGCAGCAGCAGAAAGCGAAGTAGGTTCATCTGATCTCTAATCATAACCGAATCGAATCAGGCTTGGGTTTTTTGCCCTATTTATGTTTTTCGGCAGATAGGAGATTTTGTTTAAAGTTGAAACACGACAGTTCCATTCAGGCGAACAGTCGCCCTTGTCAATGGATATGCTGTCGGAAAATCGGGACGTTTACGGAATAAGTGCCATGGCCGGGTATAGTCATCGCCTGCATTATCAAGGATAACGGACGACGATTGACCGGCGCAGTCGGATTGATTGGGAGGGGCGACTCAAACCGTTATTTTCGAATCCGGCGCCGTTCCCGTTTTGCGGCCGGCGGTTCCTTCGATAGCTCCCCGTCTTTCCTCAGGGGCAATCCGATTGTGTATTCCACGGCCATGAACAGATGGCGGCATTGATGTCGTTTCAATACCGAATATGGGTTGGACAATCAGCCAATTTTCCAGGCCATCGATTCACTCCAGCCTGCGACAGCGAAACGCATCGGCCGGCAATTCATTCCGCAGGGTTTCCGGATCATAAGCCTCGATTAGCAGATAATCACCGGGAGTTTCAATGACCTTATGACCGGTCTCGGTCAGCCTCGCCGCCAGCAGTCTGTTCGAAAGTCGAATCGATTCGACCCGCCTTTTTGCGAAATCCAAATCGTTCAAGGCGGCTTCGCCGGCGATCTGAGCGAAAATGTTCGGAGAAAACCCGATCCCGATTCTGTCGATAAATTGCCAATTTACGGGGTCGGAAATGACATATGACAGGTCGGCGGCGGCCAAACCAAAAGCGGGCGACAGCGATCTTATTATAGTCAGATTCGCGAATTTGTCGACCAAAGGCAGCATGGTGACGCCGCTGAATTCGAAATAAGATTCATCTACGACGAACATGGTGTTTTGGCCGTAAGAGAGCAGGAACGTCAATTCCTGAAGGCTCCAGATCGCGCCTGCCGGCCAACTCGGATCGGCGATGAAGACAATCCTCGTTTTCGTTCCCATCGAATCGATGATTTCATCGACCCGGGGCTCGAACAGGTTTTCGTGCTCGGTGTAATGGATATTGGCTCCAGTGGCGATGGCGGTTCTCATTACGGCGTCGTCGGCATGCGCGGTAATTACGGCTTCGAGGCCGTAGCCGAGGTAAGTTTGAAAGATCGACGTCAGAGCGGCAGTCTTGCCGGCAAAACATCTGATATGTTCATGGTCGATTCCGTTGTAGATCGAGATTTGTTTTCTCAGTTTTGCAGCCCGGCGATCCGGATGAAAAGCGGCAACGCTTGATGATAGATTCCTTATAATGGCCTCACTGACATGAGGCGATTGGATCTCCCTTGTCTGGTCCGCCCGAGTCGCTGTTTCCGGTTTTCCGGTCATCGAGATTAAACGTTCGGGCGATAAGGCGTCGGGGGCGGGAATATCCAAAATATGGGGGGCCACCTTAACTGGCTGAAAGTTCATAATCACCTCTTCTGCTGAACCTGTTTAGGGTCTTTATCGGCATAGGTCATGTTTCCGAAAGTCGATCCGATGTCGGCAATTCCCGATTATTTGAGCTGATTGACTATGAAAACGGTTGTCGCCATCGAACCCACGATGGTTGCGGCCGTCGCCAAAGCCTTGCCGACGTCGGATTTTCGTTTTATTTTTGCGGGCACGATTATGGCGTCGCCGAGGGCCACCTTATTGGAAAACGCTTGCCGGCCGTAAAGTACTTTGCCGTTTGGTTTGACCAACCTAACCTGGCTTCGGTCGGCATCGGGGGCGAACCCCCCGGCTTGTTCTATATAATATTTTATATCTTTGTTTTTTTGATATGATATGGTGCCGTTGGCGGCGGCGGCTCCGATAACCTGGACACCCGACGGAGTTCCGGGAATATATAGATAATCGGAATCGGCCATGGCGATATCCTCCGGCCCGAACGGCGACCGTAAAATCTTCGGCAAATCGATAACTACCCGATTCAACTGATTCGGATCGAACCCGATCTGTAATTTTTCCATTTGCTTGCCGGAAGAATCCAGGTAAGTTTCAGTGGTATTGCGAATTATCTCGCCTATGTTTCGGCGCGAAATATCGCGCGCTATGGATTGACGCAAGAGAATCGAGCCCTCGGGAAAAGCATTAGCGGTCAATCCGCCCGCTCTCCGGATAATTTCAGATAGCCTTTCATCTCTTCTGGACAAAGCATATTTGCCGGGGAATCTGACTTCCCCTTCGACGATGACCATGGCGATCGGTTTCCAATCGGGCAGTTGCCTGATAAACACATGATCCTCGTCGCATAAAACCAAGTCGCAGTCGGAGGAATCCTTTTCGAGAATCTCGGTCAGATTGACCCGGAAGATTTCGGTCGATTTATTTTCGTTGAACCTGGCTATCTCGGCTTCGAGCAGATAAGAGGCTTTGGTCGGATTGCCGGCCAGAAAAATCAGGTCGGACAGTCTCATATTATGATAAAGGGGAAACCGCCCCGGTCTGGCCACTTCGCCTTCGATATAAACGAAATTGTCCCGGGTCACCTCGGCATACGAAAATACATGAAGGCTGTCCTGCTCCTTGAGCAGAATATCGGAGCTGATATCGCCGGTCAGAATCTTTTTGAGATTGACCTGAATAACGGAGCGCCGACCGTCGCCTTCCATCCGAAAAAGCTTGGCGCTTTCGAGATAAGCGTCAGGCTTAAGCCGACTGCCGCCGGCAATGAGATCACTGATAAACATGGAATCCTTAAGGCCGAACGGGCCTGGGTGCGTTACGTGTCCGGCAAGTTGCACCATATTGGCGTGAAATTCGTATATCGACGGTACTCTCAGCCGATCTCCATCGCGAAGTCTCAATTCATCCGACGATAGCGAATCGATATCGGCGATATTCAGGTTGCGGAGCAATCTGTTGTCGGTTTCGCCGACCCGATCGATGGTGATCGATTGCAAATAGGCTGTCGGCAGGACTCCGCCGGCGAATTGAAGTGCTTCTTTAAGTCCTTCGCTTTCCGTTAGTTCATAAATCGCCGGCCGCCGAACCTCGCCGCTAATGCTGATTCTCGGGCCGGTCACCGGCACATATACCACATCGCCGGAACGAAGTTTGAGGTCTTTGGAGTTGTCTCCTTTCAATAGCAGGTCATAGAGATCATAGGTCAAAAACGGTTTGGAATTTCGCACCAATTGCACGGACCGCATGGAGGCGTTTTCCGTAAGGCCGCCTGCGATATAGAGCGCCTGCAGAACCGTCGCCAGAGGGCTGACCGAATAACCGCCCGGTCGCTTCACTTCCCCGAAAACAAATACCCTTATTTGGCGCAGTTTGCCGAACGTCACCGCAAGCTGAAAATCGGAATAAACCTTGTCGAGACTGTTTTTCAGAATCTTTTCGATTTCCGCAAGCGTCGCCCCTTGAACCGTCAATTCACCGATTTTCGGAATAAAAATCGCTCCCTCCCGATCCACCTCAAGATTAAGGTCGAGTTCGACTCGTCCCCATGTGCGCACCAGGATATTATCGCCGGGACCGACCTGATAATCGGCAGGCGGCATGGCTGCCGACGATTGTTCAAAAAACGGAAGCTGCGATGAAAATATTTCCAGCCCGTATGGTTTTAGCGATACAACAGTGTCAGGAGCCTCACCCGGGGCGGTTTTGCCGCTATCCGCAAGGATCAGTGAATCGGCCGTGGGTTCGGAATCGAAAATGGCGGGGGAGGTATATTTTTCGGCACCGGTATCGATGACGGTCTCCCGGGATTGCAGCCGCTTATTTATCAATTCGAGCTGCGATTTGGTCAGTCCTGCCGGAATGGTCTGTCCCCGGCATTGCGCTATCCAGAACGCAAAAGCTATCAGAATTAGTAATTTTTTTGACATATATTTATTCCTCGCCGTTGCGCGAACATTTTTATCCGCCATCATATAGCGCAAACAGCATGCCGCCCGAAAAGGATGGTTCCCCATTTATCTAAATACTGGCTATAAAAAGAATTGCCGGATTTCCGCGGCCGGTTCAATAAGAGGCAGCCGGACAAATCTATGGAAAAAAATGTCCGTTCGGGCTGAAAATTATTCTATGATTGCTGGCTGTCGGCAAGACGGCCAGGGCTTAAGCTCATTGATCCACGGTTTTGCGTATCTGTTTTGGGTTCGAAAGTCAGAAGCGATTCGATAATCAGCGCTAACAAAGCCAAAGCCAGGCAGTATTTCCAAAGCTCGATTCCGAATTTGGCCTGCGCCACCTTTTCGGCGATCTTCCCACCGGCTTCTATCACCGTAACATCCCCTAACAACTTCCTGAGCTGCTCGATTTCGATCACCCTGCCGATCGATTCAAGGCTGTCGTGATTTATCGCGAAAACGGCCAAAGTATCGGAGCCATCGATAACTGAATAAAACCCGGGCATCTTTTCCGGCGGCAGATTTATGAAATTGCCGTATAGACCGCGCTTGAGTTCCAGACTTTCATTGACTCCAGGGCCCGATACGGTTACCGCCGCCGCCGATCCGGCGCCGCCTATCATGAGAGTCGAGGTTTTGCCCGCAGTCAAATATTCCTCACGCCAGGTTTTCGATGTCGCCAGATACTCGACGGAACGTATCAGCAAGGGAACTATGAATGAATGGACGGCGAGGTCGGAGCTTTTCAAATCCAAACCTGTGCCAAGGACGAGAATCTTGCCTTTTTCCGATTCGGCCATCACCGCCCTTAGGTCGCTTAAGGTCATCAATTGCCTGCCGCCGACAAGCGGACGGATAGTCCAGAATTTCAGTGGAGGAATCTGCGGCGCCTCTTCGTTTTGCGGGCTGTACACGTCAAGAATCGGATGTGCATAATCGAACTCCGCCGGCTCATAATACGACTTTCCATCGCCGCGAAATCCCGGTTGGCTGGATTCTACCGTAATGCCGGAAATTTCAAGCAGGAAACTCCGCCAGGATTCCGGATTCGCTCGCTCGCCAAGGATAAGAAAAAGCCCACCGCCGTTTCCCAGAAAATCCTTGAACAGACCTCCCGATATCGGCGCAGCTGACGAAAGATCATTGATAACGATTACATTGAAGGCTGAAAGATCATGGCGCCCTATCATGTTGGGGTGAATTTCGCTATACTCGATGAAGCCGACTTTGGTCCTGGCCAGGCAATTCTTTATTATCCTGCCGCCGTCATCGTTTTCGCTTATCGCCAGAACCTTTATTTTTGCCGGAATCTCGATGCAAAAGTAGGCCCTGTTATCGGCGGGATAATCGTCGTCCTCGATTTCCAGATATCCCAGATGACGTCCCGCCTGATCCAATCGGGTGACAAATTCGACGGTGCTGGATTCCTGCGGCTTAAGCGATACGATGGTTTGCGCTTTTTTCGAATTATCGATATATAGCTCCACGAGCCTGTCGGCCGACTCCGTTTCGGAGTGGTTTCGGATCAGAGTTTTGACCTGAAATTCCTCCCCCGGCGCCAGGAGCTGAGGTGGGAATTCAACCGAGGCGATGGCGATGTTCAGGTTCTTTCTGGGTTCGGGAATGATTGCGAAAAATTGCGTTCCGGGACTATTGCCGATATCGACCAGATTTTTCCAGTGGGGCCCGTCCTGAAGATCGGAAATCAGGAAGACATCTCCGTTGAGATTATGGCTTGTTTCAAGCAATTCCAAAGCCAGAGATACGCCGCCGGTTACATCCGGCAGGCCGGCTTGCGGATTAGATGACAGCAGCGCCGTGCGGGCTCCCGTGGGATTTCCGAAGCGGCCGAGCAGGGTAGGCTTGCCGGCGAGTGTAATAAGGAAGATTTCATCACCCGGTTTGGCCATATCTATTATTTCTAAAGCCGTCCGTTTGAGGTTGTCGTAAACGGTTCCGGCGTTCGAGGCGGCCTCGCTGGACGGCGAATTGTCTATTAGCAACACCGTCGAAACAGGGGCATTGCTTTGCCCTTTTCGGTTTGTGATCGCCGGTCTGGCGAACGCCAGTACCAGCAGGGCAAGAGTGATGACGCGCAGCAAAAGCAGGATGATGTCGCGGATTCTGAGCCAGCGCAGGCGGGATTTTTGCATTTGCAGCAGAAAGCGCAATGATGAAAAATCGATTACCTTGATTCTTCTTCGGGATAAAAAATGAATCAACAATGGAATGGTTATCGCCGCCAGCGCCGCCAGAAATATGGAATTCAAAAAG
>CAZHVC010000084.1:0-7158 GCA_964535765.1 uncultured Ignavibacteria bacterium
ACCCGATACCAGGTATCGAACATTTTGCGCCCGTTAATTCCGTGAATTTGCGCGCCCTTGAACACAAGACTGTTGTTATAATTCATATTATAGTACGAATCCGTCAAGATGCCGAAGGCGGAGAAACGACCCCCCTTTCTCAACATGGAAAACCCCTCGTCCAGGCCGGCTGGAGAACCGGCCATGTCAAGCACGATATCGGCTCCATACCCTTTGGTCAGGTCCTTGACCTGTTCGAGCCGCTCCTTTCGCCGGTCGTCATTGGCGAATATAATATGATCCGCTCCCATCCGGGCGGCGATTTTGAGATTGAATTCGCTTTGCCCGACCACGATTATATTGGTCACCCCGCAGGCTCTGGCCACGCCGATAGCGAAAAGCGCTATAGGCCCATCGCCTATCACCACCATCGACTTGCCGGCGACATCGTTGTCCTCGCCCAAAACGGCATAAGCGGCGTTGCCGAGCGGCTCCTGAACGCTGGCGATTTCAGGCGGTATCGACCGATCGTTAATCCAGCAAACGACCGAGGGAACCGCTACGTATTCGGCGAAAGTGCCGTCGATATCCACCCCTAAGATCGACATCCGCTCGCCGATATGCATCTGTCCCAAAAGAGATTGCAGGTCCCGGGGATCGGGGATGTGGGTTTCGACCGAGACGTAATCACCGGGGCGTATTCCTTTCACTGAGCGGCCAACCTCAACGACTTCGCCGGCAACCTCATGTCCCAAAATCTGGGGAAGGGCGGCCGCACCGATTCGACCGGCGGCCCATTTGTCCCATCTATATATATGGATATCCGTGCCGCATATTGAGGTCGCCCTGACCTTGATCAAAACCTGGTCATCGGTTATTTCCGGCGCTTTATGCTCCCGCAGTTCGGCTCCGAATTCAGGTTTTGTCTTCACGATAGCTTTCATTACTCCGGTCATTTCCGGCTCCGTTCTAATCTTCCGTTCACCATCGGCCAGCCGATAGAAAAGCATCCAGCGGCCGCCGCCAATCGCGTCCTGCGGAATTAACAAGTGGATGATTCGGAAAGCAAGAAAAGAATATCACGAACCCGGCGCTTACGAAATTGCGTTCGAGCCACGGGATTTTGCCAAAAAAACGGGATATCGGTCGAAACGATATCGACCGATATCCTCACTTTTGAAAGTTCGTTGAAAGAGGGACTACTGCGCAATTCGGGCAATAATGAAACCGATCCCCATCAAAAGCTGGGTGAGCAACACCGTCAACACATTAGCGCCTTGAGCCGGAATCAACTCCGGCAACGAATTGAATGTCAAAGAGCCTTTGATTGCTTTCAATCCGAAAGGAAGGGTCAGCAAACCAAGCAGAGTCCATCCCGGCATAAGACGCAGAGTGACACCGGCCAGAATCCACAGATAGGTCATAAGCGTCAGTGTCGAATAGACTATGGCAGCCCCACGGTAACCGAGCGTTATCGGCAGAGTGCGCCTGCGGCCGACGCGGTCCGCTTCGGCATCCGGAAATTCATTCAGCAGAAGCAGGTTGGCCACCAGAAATCCCGACGGCAGGGAGGCGTAGAGGGCCGACCAGGAGAATCCATTGTTCATGATAATGAATATGCCGAAAACCGGCAAAGTCCCCAGACCCAAACCAGCGGCGATCTCGGCCGCCCCCAGTCCAAGACGGGTTATGTGGCTCGTATACCAAAGGACGAAAATCGCTCCCATAATAAAAATCGGCAACAAGGCCAGACCTCTAGCGATCACGAAATAGATGCCGATCGGCACCGCCAGAAAAAATGAGCCAAGCCCCAAAGCCAGCACCGTTTTCGCATTCAACGCACCCGAAGGCAGCATCCCCGAACCGCCTGAGAACGGAGTGCGGTTGACCTTGAGGTCTATCCCCGTTTTGAAATCACTGTAGTCGTTCAATGTATTTACGCTGACATGCAGCAGAATCAAACCGATCGTGGCCAAAATGAAATGGAGGGCGTTGAAACTCCCCTCATACAGGGCGATCGACATGCCCAAAAGCGCCAGAATCGGCGATAGTATCAAAAATTGAGGCCTGGTTTCCAAAAACAGGGTTTTGACGCTCATCGTTGAAACTCCTTTCGCAACTTCGATAAGACAAGATTTTTCGCAGGCGCAAAATAATAATTTTATTTTTTAAAAATCAAAATTATTTTTTATTTGTTCCCGCCGGTAATTTTAGACGATTTTTTCTCGATAGAGGCCGCCTCTATCCGCAGGGATAGCTGAATCGGCACCTGCCTATCCGCCCGGGCCGTGGAAAAATAGACACAAATTATTCTCATTCAACATATAAATAAAAAATTTGCAATAAGGCTTGACAACAATAAGGCCGTTATATTAATAGCTCTCCAATATGCTTTTTAATTTAGTGAAATTCATCACAAACTGAGGGTTGGATGCTATGGGGTTCGGATACGGAATCCTTGGGGTTTTTCTGGCGCTCGGCATCGTTTTCGTTCTGGTAACCATATTCATTGCTGGCTTGATCAGGCCCCGGCGTCCCAATAAAAAGAAACTCGAAAATTACGAATGCGGCGAAGAGCCGATCGGGGGCGCCTGGATTCAGTATAATGCCGGTTTTTACATATTCGCCTTGATATTCGTCATCTTCGATGTAGAAGTCGTTTTCCTGTTCCCCTGGGCCGTGGCGTTCAAACAGCTCGGGCTGTTCGCCTTGATCGAGATGCTGATATTCCTGGCCATACTGATCTCCGGTCTGGCTTATGCCTGGAAAAAAGGAGCGCTTAATTGGGAATAATAGAAAAAGCCCCTTTATATGTCGAGAAAATCCCCGGCGGCGGAATAGTAATCACCTCCGCTGAGGGATTGCTCAATTGGTCAAGGGCTTCATCGCTGTGGTATCTTTTGTTCGGCCTTGCCTGCTGCGCAATCGAAATGATGGCCACCGGCGCATCGCGCTACGATTTCGACCGGCTCGGCATGTTTTTCCGAGCTTCCCCCCGGCAGGCCGACCTGATGATGGTCTGCGGCACCGTAACCCATAAGATGGCCAAAAGAATTAAGGTTCTCTATGATCAGATGGCCGACCCGAAATACGTCTTGGCGATGGGCGGCTGTGCCTGCGACGGCGGCCCCTTTTATTACGATTGCTATTCGGTGCTTAAAGGCGTCGACAAGATTATCCCTGTCGACGTCTATATACCGGGCTGCCCGCCGCGGCCGGAATCGTTGCTGCAGGGCGCGCTCAAAGTAAGGGAAAAAATCTATAAAGAAAAGATTAAAGATTTCGCCGGCGACATTCCGCCGAACCAGGCATGAATAAAGACCAAATCGAAGCCAGACTGGCCGCCAAATTCGGTTCGGCTGTCGAAATAGCAAAAACGAGATTTCCCGAGCCGATCATATACATCGCAATCGATAAGTATATTGAGGTTTGTCGATTCCTCCGCGACGACCCGGATCTGGCATTCGAATTTCTATTCTCAATGGCAGGGGTCCACTACCCGGATCGATTCGAGGTGGTCGTTCATTTATCATCTCCTAAACATATCCATCAAATAATAATCAAAGCCAAATTGTCGGCTGAAAATCCGAGAATTCCAACCCTTTCCGGAGTTTGGGAGGCAGCCAACTGGTACGAACGAGAAGCGGCCGAGCTTTTCGGGATCGTCTTCGAGGGCCATCCGGATCCGCGGCCGTTGTTGTTGTATGAAGGCTGGGAGTACGGCTATCCGATGCGGAAAGGTTGGACTGGTCCGGATTTCATTCCTATGCCGGACAAGTCGAAAGGCGCCGATGAATGAGCTGATCGACAATGTGCCTCTGACCGAGGAAGAATTTCTTTTGAACATGGGGCCGCAGCACCCCTCGACCCACGGCGTGCTGCGTCTGGTATTGAAAATGCGGGGCGAATTCATCGAGGACGTGATCCCGCATATCGGCTATCTTCACCGTTCGATCGAGAAAATCGCCGAAAACCGGACCTACGCCCAATTTATGCCATACACGGACCGGATCGACTACTGCGCCTCGATGCCCTGCAACCTCGCCTGGGCGTTGACTGTCGAAAAACTGGCCGGTATCGAAGCGCCGCCGAGGGCTCAATATCTGCGGGTAATCATGACCGAGCTTAATCGTATCGCATCGCATTTGATCTATCTCGGAGTCATGTCCTTGGATCTGGGCGCTTTCACTCCGTTTCTCTATGCTTTCCGGGAACGGGAGATGATTCTCGACTTGTTCGAAATGACCTGCGGTCAGCGGCTTACCTATAATTATATGCGGATCGGCGGGGTGGCGCGCGACATTCCACCCGATTTTGCCGGGAAATGCCGCGAATTCACCCGCATTTTCCGGAAACGAGTCGATGATTACGAGGCGATCCTGACCAACAATCCGATTTTCCTCACCCGGACCAAAAACATCGGCATACTACCGATAAAGGTGGGACTCGAATACGGTGCCTCCGGCCCGACAATCAGAGGTTCGGGACATAACTGGGATATCCGCAAGGCTGAGCCTTATTCGTCTTACGACAAATTCAATTTCAACGTTCCGCTCGGGAAAAACGGCGATGTCTGGGATCGTTATATAGTGCGGGTCCAGGAAATGCGGGAGAGCTGCAATATCGTCGATCAAGCCTTGGACGGACTGCCCGAAGGTGAAATCAAGGCCAAGGTGCCGGGGTTGTTCAAACCTCCCGCGGGAGAGGTGGTGATGCGGATCGAGGCTCCCAGAGGTGAAATGGGTTATTATGTTGTCTCTGATGGAAGCACCAAACCGTATCGGGTCAAGATCCGTACAGCGTCGTTCGGCAATTTGCAGGTGCTCAAGTATTTGTCGCGCGGCTATAAAATCGCCGACCTGGTGGCTATTTTCGGTTCACTTGATGTAGTTTTGCCGGAGGTTGACCGCTGATGCTGGAACTTTCGGGCTTGTTTCAATGGATTCATGCTGTGGCCTCAAGCTTGTTTTCATCGCTGGGTTTGTCGGAAATACTCCTCGACATTTTCTTGATGATTTTGGCCGGGGCGGCCATAATCGTATTTCTGGCGTTGATGGCGTTGTTCCTGATCTGGTGGGAAAGGAAAGTCGCCGCTCACTTTCAAGACAGGCTGGGTCCTATGATGACCGGCTGGCACGGCTGGCTGCAGACTATCGCCGATGCCATCAAGCTGCTCCAGAAAGAAGACATCGTGGTGGCCAATGCCGATCGGCCGGTGCATTTCTGGGCGCCGGTGGTCGCATTCGCCTCCTGTTTCATGGTTTACGCGGTGATCCCGTTCGGCAAAGGCGCCTTGGCTGCCGACCTGAATATCGGGATTCTTTATATTCTGGCCATAACCACGTTCACGGTGATTTCGATAGTGATGGCCGGCTGGGCTTCCAATAATAAGTATGCGCTATTGGGGGGAATGCGCTCGGCGTCACAGGTTATTTCCTACGAGGTGCCGCTGACCTTGTCATTGATGGGGGCGGTTCTGATGGCCGGAACCCTTTCCATGGGGCAATTCGTGGAAGCTCAAGGTCCTTATATCTGGAAATGGTATATCTGGCCGCAGTTTCTGGGTTTTGCGATTTATCTTACGGCCTCGACCGCCGAATTGAACCGGACCCCATTCGATCTTCCCGAAGCTGAACAGGAGCTGGTGGCGGGATTCAACATCGAATACTCCGGGATGAAATTCGCCATGTTTTTTCTGGCCGAGTTTCTCAACATGTTCACCGTAGGAGCCGTGGCCACAACCATATTTTTGGGCGGCTGGCAACCACCATTCCCGGCGCTTTCTTTTATTCCTTCATGGATCTGGTTCCTCTGCAAATCGCTGTTCATCGTATTCTTGATCATGTGGTTCAAATGGACCTATCCGCGGGTTCGGGTCGATCACCTTTTGGGATTTGCCTGGAAAGTTTTGCTGCCGTTATCGTTTGTCAATTTGATTTTGACCGCGATCGCAGTGCAGGTTTTTTAGGATATGGGATATTTTAAGGAAATTGTCAGCGGGATATATAACCTTCTTCTCGGGCTGAAAACGACCGCCAAATATCTGCCTCGGCCGGCGGTGACCCTTCAGTACCCCAAAGAGAAGATGCCGATGTTCGAAAGATCGCGCGGCATCGTCGTCTTGCTTTCCGATCCGGAGACCGGCGAACTGAATTGCACTGCCTGCCTGCTTTGCGCCAAAGCCTGTCCGGTGGCCGCCATAACCATCACCCAAGCGAAAGATCCGGTCACCAACAAGCGCTATCCGAAAACTTTCGAGGTGAACAATCTGATCTGTTGTTTCTGTGGGCTTTGCGAGGAAGCCTGCAATTTCGATGCCATCAAACTCGCCGGAAAATACGAATTCGCCACTTCTGACAAGCAAAGCCTCGTGTTCGATCTGGCGAAGTTGCAAGAACTCGGCCGCGACGTCAAATACGAGAAAAAGCGCAAGGCCGTCGCCAGAAAAACGGCGGCGAAAGCCGAGCCGAAAGAGAAACCAGCCGCGGCGATCCCCGATCCCGAACCTCAGACGCCTGAATCGGCCGCCGGATCAGGAGACAACGTATGAACGCATTCATATTTTATCTTCTGGGGATTATTGCCTCTGTATCGGCCTTCAGGGTGGTAACGGCCAGGAACGTTTTTCACTCGGCGCTGTTTCTGGTGCTGACGTTGTTTTCGGTAGCCGGCATTTATGTATTGCTCGCCGCCGAATTTCTGGCCGGGGTTCAGGTGCTGATTTATGTGGGCGCCATAACCATCCTGATTATTTTCGCCATCATGCTCACGCACCAGATTTCCAATAAAAGCATCAGGCAGACGAACGAACAGGTTCTGCCGGCGGTTCTGATAGTTCTGATATTTTTCGCCATGAGTATCGCGACCTTGTTATTGACCTCCTGGCCGACGGCCGCTTCCGAATTGCCTTCGGATAATATTTTCCGGATCGGGCAATTGCTGATGACCACCTACGTTATCCCCTTCGAGGTTGTATCCATAGTACTGCTGGTCGCCCTTATCGGGGCCATCGTCATCTCCCGACGCGAAAAAAGGAGCGGCGACTAATGGAACAGTTATCGCTTTACCATTTTCTTGCCCTGGGGGCGGTCCTTTTCGCCCTTGGCATTTTCGGTTTGTTGACCCGCCGCAATGCAATCGGCGTCCTCATGGCGATTGAGTTGCTGTTCAATGCGGCCG
>CAZHVC010000085.1:0-7134 GCA_964535765.1 uncultured Ignavibacteria bacterium
CCCCCCCCCCCCCCAACTGCCAGGAATGCCAGCCACATCGAAACTCCCATCAGAAACAGCTTACGCATCAACTCCTCCTTTGATACGATCCAATACGCCAAAATATTCCGTTTTGAGGAGGATTCAAAGCTGCCAATGCTTGAGATTATGATATATCCATCTCAATAATCTGTCAAGCACAAATGTAGTTATTGGCACCGGTGATATTTTAAGTATTAGCTGCGGCGTCAGGTTCGGGGACCTGACGCCACAAAAAATGCAGTTATTTACACCAATGATATTTAGATATTCGGCGGGAGTTGGCCCTAAGGACAGATGAGGCTGTTTAGAATGACGGCGATACGCGGCCAATCAGGCTTTTTTCCGATAGCCGATTGCCGCCGGTATCTCCTCGCCGTTTCAGCCACAAGATACTCTCTTAATCCTTCCTGTCAATTAACGGGGAGCAGTATAGTTCATATTCCTTCGCTATAATACAACCAATATGCTATCCCCAATCCTCGTTCAAGTCGGTCTGTTCATGGCCCAGGACAATGATTGATATGGCCCGATATCTGCCTTGTGCTGGTAATCGCCTATCAATCGCATCCCGCCGCCCTCTCTTTACAATTGATCTATCTTGCTTAATCAGTTGCGAAAACCTCCACTTGCTCCGCTTGTCAATTTATGAATCAATTCAAAACCAAACGGCCCCCTGTTGTCTTACGCCAATCTGGAGACCGTTTATCCAACCTTACTGGAGGCGGGGGGAATCGAACCCCCGTCCGAGAATAATCCCTAAGGGCCTTCTACACGCTTAGGTTTTCTTTTATCTCGCCGCGATAACGCCGAAAACCGGGCTTCACCGCGGCCGAGCCCATATCAAAATCTCGCAGCCTCCAGCCGGGACCAGCTTTCGGCCGCCAGCTTTCCTAATCGACACCCTTGACCGGGCCGGAAAGCGAACCCGATCAGGATGGCCGCTATCGATTAAGCGGCAAGCGCGTATGTATTGGCGCTTAGTGTGTGTTCCCGGTTTTTACGATGCCCGGGGCATCGGCATGCCGACCCAAATGAACTAAACCCGTCGAAACCAATCGCCCCCATACCGTTTTCAAAGAACTCCGCCTGTTTAATGAATCGGAAATATTGCCGGTGACTCAATTTATATACTTTAACGCATGAAATCCAGCACAGTTTCAGATAATTATCGCCTTCGTCGGTCGCCTGCAACCGGCCGCCGTCCAGCTATTAAAAAAGCGGGGCCGCTTTCCCCACGGACCCGCTTCGACCGAACAGCCCAACTACTAGAACCGGCTATTTCAGCAACATCAACTTTCCGGTCTCGCTGAATGAGCCGGCGGTGATTCTGTTGAAGTAAACTCCGCTTGCCATGCCCGAAGCGTCGAATACCGCTTTGTGCCAGCCGGCCGTGAAATACCCCTCGGCGATCGTAGCCACTTTGCGGCCGGCGCAATCGAAAATCTCCACTGAGGCCGGGCCGCTTTCGGGCAACCCGAAATAGATTACGGTTCTGCCGTTGAACGGGTTGGGATAAGCCGGGGCAAGCGAATACTGCTCGGGGATCTCCGCGTAGCGCTCATCGACAAAACTTCCCGCCTGCCGGATAATGAAATCGGCGTTGGACATGTCACTGGCGACATTACCGGCGCCATCGCGGCAAAAAATCCTGATTCGGGCTCGATTCGTCGCCGTATTGGGAACGGTCCAGAGATAAGAATGTGGATCGCCGGCGGTCCAATCGCGGATTACCAACCAAGTCGAGCCGGCGTTGGTGGAATACTCGATCCGATGAGCCGATATCCCCACGTTGTCGCTGTCGGTCCAAATTATGTTATAAGGCGAACCGATCACCAGGTTCTCCCCGCCGTTAGGATAACCTACCGCGACGGTGGGGCTGATACCATCGTGAACCTGCATTTCAAACATCGAAAAATAGGACCAGTAGCTCGTATCCGAATGATCGGAGGCGACCGCCCGGCAGCGCCAAAAATATGTCAGCCCATCGCTCAGGTTGCCGAAAGTTGCGGAGACTACGGTATCGGCGGCCATACCGATCTGAAGAACAGGATTGTCGAACAAAAAAGCCGTATCCAATTCGAATTCATAATATACCGGTTCGGCTGCGGTAATGGTTCTTGCCACCGCCACCGCCAAGCCGTTGACGGTATCTATATCCGTGCGCGCTGGTTGCGGCGTGGCTAAGCCGCTGGCGATAACCATAATGACATCGGACAATGCCGAGATATTATTGGATTCGTCCGCCGACCGCATGGCCACATAATAAGGGCGCCCTTTTTCCAGACCACCGATAGCAAAAGTCTGCGGCGTCCCCGCCGGCAACGGTTGCGGCGGATCGGCCGCCTCAGCGACCGAATCCCAGTTCGCCAGATCGATCGGGCGGGTGGCATATTTGATTATGTAGCGGGCGGCCGTGCCGCTATAACCATCGTCTCCCGGGGCTAACCAGCTGAGTTCTATGCTGCCGAAATCGCTAACCGGTCGCGGCGGCCCGGGTGGCGAAGGCAAAGAAAACGAAATCGCACCGCCGGTTGGTGAACCATAACTGGAGCTGCTTCCAAGCGAACTCGCCGGCGGGGCGGCCGCAGCCGGTCCGACCAAAAGAGCCAGGCCCATGACAACCGGAATCGTCCACCTCGAAGTTCGACCTATTTTCCACCCGCCTGATCCGATTTGAATTGAACCGCATGCTCTCGTCATATCTCCTCCGGCGTTGATTACTTTTGCTCAACGCTTCGCTGCCATGCGGTTAACGGTCAATTTCCATGCCGCCCATGCCAGAGTTTCGAGCCGATGTAACTTTTTGAAACATCGAATATTCAATCGTCAAAAATGGAGATTTTATGAGACCCACGATGATTAATAAATGAACAAACGGCGCCGAACTGGTGCGGAGCTGAGCAGAGCGATAGCCGCCGGATTTGTCGTTTCACAACCGGCAAGATTACGCCGGCGATAAAAAAGATTCCCTGAACGATTCGGGCCGCTGGAAAGAATCGTGGTTAGGACAATATCGTCAGGCCGCCCTTTTGAACAGTGGTGGCCGTAACGGGTCGCTCAGCCGGCGGGGACAACAAGAAAATGAAATTTGGGCAATCGCCGCTTCGGCGATTAGCTATTGGACAGGGAGAGCCGACGGATCTTTTCTCTATACGCAGCCACCTGCTTGTGGGCAAGGTATGAGCTTCTCACCAGCGGTCCCGATTCGATATGGGCGATTCCTATGTTCTCTCCGGCCGCTTTCATTTCGGCGAACCAATCGGGATGTTTATACTCGACAACGGGGTGATGCCAGTATGATGGCCGAAGATACTGACCGATGGTCAAAATCTGGCAGTGATGTTCATGGGCATCGGCAAACAGCTGCAAGACTTCCTCGTCTTTTTCGCCGAGGCCAGCCATTATGCCCGATTTCACGATGATGTCCGGCCGCAATTCATGCGCATCGGCGAGCAAGCGGAGCGACCTTTCATATATCGCCTCCGGCCTTACCTGTGAATACAGCCGCGGAACCGTTTCAAGATTATGCGCCAGGACGTCGGGATTCGAATCAAGTATCGTTTCAAGCGCCTGCAGGTCCCCTTGCAGATCGGGAATAAGCAGCTCCACCCGACAACCCGGATTCAACGACTTGATCAATCTTGTCGTTTCGGCGAAAATCGCCGCCCCGCCGTCAGGGAGATCATCGCGGGTGACCGAAGTTATCACCGCAAATCTGAGATCAAGACGGGCGCAGGCCTCGGCCACCCGTCGCGGTTCGTCAAGATCATAACTTTTCGGGCGCCCCTTATTGACATTGCAAAAACGGCAGGTGCGGGTGCAGGTATCCCCTAGAATCATGAACGTCGCCGTGCGCGCTCCGAAACATTCGGCGATATTGGGACAATTGGCCTCCTGGCAAACCGTGTGAAGATTCGATTCTTTTATCAGTTCTTTTACCTCGAGATAGGCGCGGTTGTAGCTGACTTTAACCTTAAGCCAATCCGGCTTGTTTTTCATATCTTCGAGAATCCGGGAACGCATAGTCTCTCCATGTATATTTGGCTGAACGAGCATTTTCGCTCAGACAATTCAGCAAGATGAACATGGCGGCAGAATAGTTTGTTCCGCCCAAACGCGAAAGCGGCCGAGGGTATCGCCGGCGGTCACGCAAACCAGATTCTATCCATCCACCCGGCCGGCCGTTCGGGGCGAACAATTCCTTGACAATCACGGTCTCGCTCATAACTTATATGTATCTACACAGCGTGCGATCGGGGTCTGCGATGAAAAGAACATCGGGTATGGTCATTGGCTTCGTCCAATGTTGGTTGATTTGCGGCGGCCTGCTGATTACTTGTCTGATTACCCCCTCGACCGCCCAGCAGATTACGATTTCCGGTTCGACTCTCCATTCCGGCAGCGCCAACCAGGTGTGGGTAGAGGGAAATTACGCTTACGTCACCGGCGGGAAGACATTGCAAGTATATGAAATCGCCAATCCCGAAAACATTCGGCCGATTGGCGGCTGTGCTTTCGCCGATTTCGCCTATGGAATCTATGTTGACGGCGATTATGCCTACGTGGCCAACGCCGACTCGGGACTGATTATCCTCGATATCAGCGACCCCGTGGCGCCAGCGGTAATATCATCCTATGACACCCCCGGATCGGCTGTCGGCGTATTCGTCTCCGGCAACCATGCTTTTATCGCCGACGATTTCCTGGGGATACAGATCGTCAACATCAGCCAGCCGGCCAACCCTCAATTCGTGTCAAGTTATCAGACCCCGGGGTTCGCCCATGGCGTTCAGGTGATCGGCAATACGGCTTTCGTGGCAGATTTCACCGGCGGCCTGCAAATCATCGATGTCGGCAATCCGGCCGCGCCCGATTCGCTCGGTGCATATATCACGCCGGGTCTGACCAACGAGCTGGAGGTAAGAAACGGTTTCGCCTATCTGGCCGACGGCCCAAGCGGGTTGTTGATAGTCAATGTCGGCAATCCGGCCAATCCGGTCTTTGTCGGAAGCTGGGACTCTCCATCAGCGGCGGCCGACATCTCTCTTTCGGGGGATTACGCCTATATCGCCGATAGCGACTCAGGGCTGCAGATAGTCAATATTGCCAACCCCGCGATTCCTTTTCTCGTCGGCCGTTTTCTCTCCGGCGGTCTGACCAAAGGCGTGGCCGTGGTTGCCTCATATGCCTATCTGGCCGACGGCCCGCGTGGCTTGCAGCTTGTCGATATCTCCAATCCGGCAAATCCTCTGCCGGCGGGCGGCTTCTCCCCGGGCAATGTGGTGTCTGTTTTTTCTCATCGGCGACATCTTGCTTTCGCCGCCTGCGAAACGGCCGGAATGGCCACCATGGATATAAGCAATCCGGGGCGACCGCAGATACTTTCCTATTTCAATACCCCGGGCGTAGCCAAAACCGTTTTCGCCGCCGGCGACCATGTTTTCGTGGCCGATTTCAACGCCGGCTTGATCGCCATTGACGTCTCCGATCCGCAGCAGCCGGTTCAGTCAGGTCTGTTTGACACCCCGGGGGCCGCCAACGATCTCGAAATCAGAGGACCCTACGCTTATGTGGCCGACCGAAACGGCGGGTTGCAGATCCTGAATATCGCCGATCCCGACTCCATCTACCCGGTCGGAAGTTTCGCCACAGCGGCAAATGCCCTTGGCGTTTTCGTGAAAGACTCTTTAGTTTATCTGGCCGTCGGCTCACCCGGAATCCAGATCGTCAATGCGGCCGATCCCGGCAATCCCGTTCCGGTCGGGACCTACAATACGCCGGGGTTCGCCAACGATATTTGTGTTTCGGGCAATTATGCTTTCGTCGCCGATTACGCCTCGGGGCTGCAAATAATCAACATCGCCGATCCAACAAATCCTGTTTTTGCCGGAAGCTACAATACTCCGGGTTCAGCCAGAGCGGTCATAGTTGACGGCGATTTCGCCTATGTGGCCGATTTCGATGGCGGGATCCGGGTGCTGAATGTCGCCAATCCGGCCTCGCCCGTTTCGGTATTCAATGGCGACACCCCTGGTGATGCGCTTAACTTATCGCTTGGTTCCGAGGGCCGGTTGCTGGCGGCCGATTATTATTCGGCGCTGGTATTGGCCACGACTTTCAACGGCGGATACGGCCGCATAATCGGAACCGTGATCGATGATTCGCTGGCGCCGCTGGCTGGAGTTATTATAGTTTTTGCCGATAGTTCCGAGCTGACGGTCACCGATTCTGTCGGGGGATTCGTTTTCGACAGCCTCCGGACCGGTTACTACGACCTGTTATTCAGCGGTCCAGGGAGGAACGACACCACCCTGTATGGCGTATGGTTGGCGGCGGGATACGATACCCGAATCGAAATGTTGCTGCACACGAGCTTGAACTGCCTTTATCTGCCCGGCGACATAAATGGCGACGGCAGCCGACTCGGCGGAGATGTCACCTATGGAGTGCGCTATTTCAAGGGGATCGGCAGCCCGCCGCCGGATAGCTGTTTCCTCGATTCGACATCGGCATACCTCTATGTCGCCGGCGATGTCAACGGAAATTGCGAGTTCAGAGGCTCCGATATCACCCGGCTGGTGGCTTATTTCAAGAGTCTGGCCGAGCTGAGCCATTGTCGTTTTTTCCCGCCGCCGGAATAGATTATTCACCACGACCATTTTTTCGAATAAGACAAATTTGCTTGCCGTCTTTTCGAAAAACCTCAACTGTGATGTTTGCTTGGCTGCGCCGGATAGGCGGCGCCGCTTTTTCTGGTCCGGCGGCCGTGGTCGGCTGTCTTGCAGCCGCAAAAAACGACTTGCCAAAACGCCGGCACCCGCTATGTTTATTCCCGTCCCGACGAACAATCTTATCGTCAGCGGTAGATTGTATTCGTTCGGCCGATTCGTCCGGATGATTGTTGATGTTTAATACGCTTGACACGATCGCCGCCGTCGCCACTCCGTCCGGCGAAAGCGCCTTGGCGGTGGTGCGCTTTTCCGGTCCGGCCTCGGCGGAGATCGCCGGCAGGTTGCTTTCGGCCGGCCGTCCGAAAGAACGATATGCCACCTACACTACGCTCGGCGACGGCAACGGCCGAATAATCGACACCGTCGTGGCGATCTACTATCG
>CAZHVC010000086.1:0-7130 GCA_964535765.1 uncultured Ignavibacteria bacterium
CGTCTCCCGAAAGCCATGCGGACCGCCGTAAAGCCCCATATCCGATCTTGAACCGTCGCGGTCGTTGATATTCGGATCGCCCGAATCGCGGCAGGGAGAATCGGGAAGCAATCGGAAATCGTCCTTTCCTTTGAATAGTGGATCTGCCGAAATATTTCCCAGCCGGTCGGTTTGGTCGGGCATATCCCGATACTGCCCACCGGCATTATTGAAGACATCGTTATAACCTATCATGAATCTTCCGGGATGGCCATAGTTCCAGAATCCCACCGGCGGACAAACCCATTCCTCCCGCCAGCCGTTTTCGACAATTATATTATTGGTAATTCTGCCGGCGCAGCTATCCGACCAGATGGCCAGGCCGCAATTTCCGTTGCGGATAACCAAGTTGTTGGCGATATCGACCCAGGCGCTTCCGGTGGCGATAATCCCCCAGCCCAGATTATCGATGACCAGGTTATTGCTGATTACGGCTTTGCTGGTTCCAAACGCCCCGATCCCCTTCCAGTAGTTTTTGACGATATTTCGATAGGCGATGGCGGTGGCATCCCAGGTGATACCGATACCGGCACCGCGCCCGCCGTCGATTTCGTTATCACAAATAACGGCGGTGGCGCCGCGATAGAGCGCGATACCGTCCCAGCCGTTATTGAACAGGCGGTTATTTCTGATCGTCAATTCGGCCCCTTCTCTGCCGAAAATCCCGCCTATGCCTACAATTACCTTTTCCGGCCGATCGGTATTGTCGGCGATCAGGCAATTCTCCACAGTCAGAATCGAATTTCTGGCCACGATCGCGGCATCGGTGGCATTGCCGTCGCGATCCCGCACCCCTCCGGTAATTTTCAAATTGCTTATAAGGGAACCGGGGGAATCGATAAACAAAATTCCATAACCGGCGTTGGTGATAAGCGTCGTCGAATCGACGCCGCTGCCGATAATAAACAATCGTTTCGCTTCAACCAAAAAACCGCGCGAGGCCATCACTCTAACCGTCGGGTCCTGACAGTTGCCGCAGAACATATCCTCGAAAGGATGCCACTTTGCGGCAAACTCCCCCGGCGCAATCAAGACCGTATCGCCATCAGCGGCGCGATCGATTGCCGTTTGCAGATGATTGAAAGATTTTTTCGCCGATCCTTCAATCCCGAAACGAGTCGGGTCGTGGGCCACATAGAACGTCTCGGCCGCGGCAATTTCGGCTATTATGATCAAGAAGACGGCCGGCAAAATTCTCATGAAATCTATATAATGGCTAATATTCACGCGGTCAATCCGTTTTTGCGGCGGCAAGGCAAACGGCCAGCGACGCGGTCAGGTAAAGGGGATTAGCAAACGGCGGCGGCCCGGGATAAAAGACCGCCGCCCGATCAGATTAAAGGCAGGATCAATCGGATTTCTTAAACGGTGTCACGAATACCGACTCGTAAATCGAATCCGAAACCTTATAGATAAACGGCTTGCCGGACACCATAGCATAACGCGTTTTCTGCGTCGTATCCGCCATTGCTCCAAAAGAAATCTCGATTATCCCGGAATTCGTGGTTGTCAAAAAGGCTTTGGCCTCCGGCTTCTGCAATCCGGCGCTTTCCATAATCTCGCCGGAAGTCAGATCGAACGCCCGCATATTCGCAAGGCGGCTCAAGATTCCGGAAATGTCGCCTTCCGCGATTTTTTTGCCGAATCCGGATTCGACCTGTTTCCAGCTTGATTTCGGTGGAGCGGTCGTATCCTCAACGATCTGCGTCTCCTTCACGAAACGATTGGTTTTGCCTTTAACCACCAGATCGCAGGAGATAACGCTGTCCAGCGGCAGTTCGGTCATTTTCAGTTCGAGCCAGCGGTTAACCTGAATTTTCCTCCACGGCTCGGCATTCCACATGGCGAATCGGGAGATGAAATTCTCGTCCGCTTTATACACGGTATCGGATCCAAATCGTCTCAGGAAACTGCTCCGCGGTGATTCGGCGATTCCTTTGCCGGCCAGAAAATGAAGCAGCACGGTCGAATCCTGTTTCATGAATTTCAGGTGCAAGGCTTCATTGTCGGCAAGGCCGAAATCGCCGAACAGCGAGGGATTGGTCGAGCGTATTTCACCGCCCAGACCTTTCACATCGGTCATGATTTTTTCGATATCGGATTTTTTCCCGGGGGCGTTATGATACGAAGTTACAATCCAGCCGGTATCTTTTCGGGCGAAAGCGATTCCCGAATCGGGATATTGCTCCTTATAGACGCTTATCAGTGCGACGTCCGCCGGGTCGAATCCGGGGAAAAGCTTGATCACCGATTCGGCGATCGTTTTTTTGCCGGAGCTTACCTGTTGAACGATATAGATAATCACTAAAATCCCAAGGACGGCAAGCAGGATGGCGAAATTTCTGTTTTTCATCGGTTCCTCCTCAAGCCGATTGCTCAAGCAGCCTCTGGTAGATTTCCCGTCTCTGACGCCGCATCATGAAACGAATTATCCCGATGGCGATCAGGATAATTGGCACGAGACCCACGACAATGAAACGCCAAAACATTTTGGCGGCCACGGATGTCTCTCGGATGAAACGTTGAGTGATCATTTTCGAACGCACGTTGATAAGATCATCTCCCAGAGTCAGGGCGTCAACCGTGTTCAGCAATAGCAGCGCGTTCCCGAAAGCCCCGATGACGTTATCGGCGAACATCTCGCCGCAGCCATAGATAGCCACTTTGGCCGGGCGGGGAGTTATCGGTGTGGCCATGGTAACCGCTGATGAATCGCCGGGCCATTGCGGAACGGCTTGGCCGGCGGTCACATCGGGGAATTGACCGGTCAACAGCATCCCCAGAGGTTGAGCGCCGATCAACTCGTGCTTCTGCGGATTGATATCATCGCCACTGATAAACCCGCCGGAATACGGCACCGTCCAGGTTTTGGGAGACGAACTGATGAGAGTATCAATCTTGAGACCGATTTGCTCAAGTTTTCCCTTGTCCGGCTTCAAAGCGGTGCCCCATAGATACAGCAGGCCGCTGGTTCGATTGGTTATCGATAGAGCTTGATTCATCGAGTTATCGGTTACTTTCACCTGTATGGGCAATTTCACGGGGGTTTCCACCATCGCACTCAGAAATCCACCGAACGTCTGCCGCACCGGAATCGACAACACCTCGTGACTTTCGTCCATCAGAATATCTTCGCTGACCGTGACGCCGTAATTTTCCAGCAGGCCGTTAATACCGGAGCGGTTCGGCTCGGCCATCACCTGAATCCCCAATCCCGCCTGGGGCATATAATTGAATCGATAATTCTGGATAGCGAATACGGCATTTTTCCCCGAGGCGATCGCCCGGCCGATTTCATATTTCGCCCTTTCGGAAAGCATCCTGGGGGCGATCACCAGCAACAGGTCAAAATCCTCCGGCAGAGGATCATTTTGGGTCAGCTCGCAGCGTATTACTTCGTAATTTTCGCTGGAAAGAATCTGGTTGATCGTCTTGAATCTATCTTCTCTGTCCGGCACCTCCCGCCCCATTTGCATCATCCACTGGCGCATGCGCGGGTCCTGCTGAGAGACGTCGAACGGCGCCACCAGGACCACTCTCGGCTTTCGCTCCATGGTCATTCGGAAAATGCGGGCGAGGATTTCATATTCGAGGCTGGACAGGTTTTGGGGAATCACCTGCGGTATCACTTCCTCGGCTTTGTCCAGATAGGAAATAGCGATCGCCGAATAAATCCGTTTTATGTTGAAAGCATCTTTTTCGACCGAACGGGTATCGAATGGATTTATCCCTTTACTTTGCAGGGTTCCGGCCATTTCCACATCCGTCGTCGGATCGATCACCTCATAACGGAACATTTTGGAGACCACCTCGAACTCGCGCAACAAATCGGTGACGTCCTGTTCGATCGTTTTCATGGCCGCCGGCATTTTATCTTTGGGCGACACATAGTAGCGGACCGTAATCGGGGCGTCCTTCAGTTTTTTCAGGATATTGCGGGCGGCCGGACTTACCGTGTATATGTTGCCTTCGGTAAGGTCGAATCTGCCGAGCCTGAGATTGCCGATCACCAGATTCAGCATCAAAACCACGGCCAACCCAACCAGGGCGTTGATCGCGAATCGTTTGTCGGCCAGCCGACGCATCACCTGTTCGACGGTTACCGAATTCAGCCAGAGAAAAAGCAGCATATAGGAAAGGAAATAGATCACGTCGCGAAGATCGAGCACGCCGCGCTCGATCGAGGAAAAATGGCTGGCTGTCCCCAGCGATTTCATCAAAAACGTTCCCAATCCGCCGATCCAGCCGTCGATTATCACCGCGATATAATCGGTTCCCAGCATGTAAAAAAGAAAGCAAGCGACCATCGACAGGATGAAGGCGATAATCTGGTCTTTGAACAGAGCCGAGATGAAAATTCCGATCGCCAGATAGAAAGCGCCTATCAGGGCCGCCCCGAAATAGCCGCCGATAATCGGTCCTAAGTCCGGCTTTCCCAGAAACATGATCATTATCGGGATGACCAGAGTTCCGGCCAGCGCCAGCAGATAGAACAAATAGCTGGCAAGAAATTTACCGGCTACCAGCTCCGAGGGCTTGATTGGAAACGAGTGCAGAAGGGCTATCGTGCCGCCCCTTGAATCCTCGGCCCACAACCTCATGGCTACCGCCGGAATGAAAACGATGAGAGTTATCGGCAACAAGGCGAAAAATCCCCGCATATCGGCGCTGCCGGCAAGGAAAAACGAGGTCATGAACAGACCGCTGTTAACCGCCAGAAAGACCACGATGAATATATAGGCGATCGGGGCATTGAAATAAGCGGCGAATTCCCTCTTGAAGATGGTTTTGACGTTTCTCATTTGACCTTCTTCTCCCTCGTCAACTGGATAAACGCCTGTTCGAGACTGGGACGGCTCGGTGCGAACTCCCGCACCAACCAGCCATTGCGCCTGATAATTTCGGCCGAATCAGACCAGAGCTTCTCCGAATCGGAGCCCGTGACGTAGTATCTGGTGAATCCATCGGCTTCGGAAACGAAATCGAATTTCAGCGCCTGATCGTCATCGGATAACGACCTTTCGATTTCCTGGCGCGGGGCTTTCAATTCGAGGAAGTAGCCGGGTTCACCGCTGGCCATGTTGCGAAGCTGGTCGGGTGTGCCGTCGGCGATTATCCGTCCCTCGTCGATAATCACAATTCGATCGGAAATCGCCTCGACCTCCTGAAGAATATGAGTCGAAAAGATAATCGTCTTGCTGGCCGACAGGTCTTTGATGAGCTGCCGGATACTGATAATCTGAAGCGGATCCAGACCGGAGGTCGGTTCATCGAGAATCAGCACTTCCGGATCGTGGATCAGGGCTTGAGCCAGGCCGACTCTCTGCCGGTAGCCGCGCGATAGGTCGCCAATAGGTTTGCGGTAAACCTCTTTTAACTGACAGGCATTGACAACCCAATCGATCCGATTTTTCAAAGCTCCGTTTTCAAGGCCGCGCGCCCGGCCGACGAATTCAAGATACTCGGCCACCTCCATATCGGCATAAAGCGGTGCCGTTTCCGGCAGATAGCCGACTTTCCGCCTGACTGCGATCGGATCCGCCAGCACATCGATACCGCCGACAACCGCCGTTCCCGCCGAGGGAACCATCTGGGTGGTGATGATTTTCATGCAGGTGGTCTTGCCCGCCCCGTTCGGACCAAGCAACCCCATCACCTGATTATCGGCGGCGATGAATGAGGCATCGATAAGGGCCCGTGTCGTTCCGTAATTCATGCAAAGGCCTTTAGCTTCAACCATCAACTGCTCCTTGACTGATGTATTAAGAAATCCTTCAAACAGCCTTCATCCGAAATCTTATTTATACAAAAGTATTTTAAATTTGTTCTTGTTTTTTGGCAACATTTTAGAAGTGCAGGCCAGGCTTCCAGCGGGAGGCGACACGACCTGCCAGCCGCAGTGATCCCGATTGACCTTGACCGAAAGACAACCGGCGGATATTTTAGCACAATGAGATTCGGGAAGCTGACGGCGGTTTTTGTCATCCTGGCAGGCGCCCTTTCCACGGCCGGACAGACATTGGCGCCGCGAGAGCTGCTGGACCCCCTCGATCCGCGGCTGCCGTCAGCGACATACGAACTGTGGCTGCGGACAAAAAATCTCAAGAAGGTTTCGACCGATTTCCAACGTTATCGCCAAGGCTTTTTCCGCAACCTCGCCATCGACAGCCTGACCGGCGAATTGGCCGTATCACCCGATCGCTATCCGCTTAAATTCGCAAACGGCGATTTCCGACTGGGGATAGGCTTTCACTTAAGCGAAAACTGGCTCGGTTTCAAAGAAAGCGGTGATAATTTCAGCAGTCTCCAATCGTCGATCCGTATCGACGGTTATGCGAAAGTAAAAGACAAAATCGATTTCCATGAAGATATAATATTGTATCGAAAGGACAACACCCTTAACCTCGAACAGGCCTCACAAACAGGTGAATTCCTGCGCGATCCGTTGATTGCTTATCCGAACTACTGGAGCGATCCGCTTGAAGGAGGACCGCTTGATTTCGATATTGCCTCGGATCAGGCGGTGATCGCTCTGGATATTTACGGCATCGACATGACCGCCGGTCGCCAGCGGTTGATCCAGAAACCCGGCTACCGCAACGGGCTGTTGTTTTCGGGGCTGGCCCAGCCGATCGATCTGTTTTATAAATTCGATTATCGTTTTTGGAGGGTCGGCTTGTCATCATTCGCCGGCCAGCTCGGCGCCGATGGGAAAAAATATATTTCGGGGAAAAGGATCACCTTCGATATCGCAGGGAATCTGCGAGTCGGCCTGGCCGAGGCGGTGTCTTATTATGATGATTTTTCCGCCTACATCAATCCCCTGATGCCGGTTTTCGTAAACCAGCGGCAAAGGCCGAACAACGACGATAATCTGCTGGCCGCTATTGATATAAGTTACTTCCCCACGCAAAACCTCCAACTTTATGCCGAATTTTTGAACGATGATTTCATGTACCTCGAAAGCAAAGACCGGGGACCTTCGAAATATGCTTTTCTGGCCGGGCTGGCCCAAAAAGACTGTTTCGTCGATCACCTTGATTTCCAGATCGAATATTGCCGTGCCGCCAAATGGACATACACCCACGTAT
>CAZHVC010000087.1:0-7057 GCA_964535765.1 uncultured Ignavibacteria bacterium
CATGGGGGCCCAGATGGTCAAGGAAGTGGCCTCGAAAACCTCCGAAGTGGCCGGGGACGGAACCACGACGGCGACTGTACTGGCTCAGGCGATATACCGCGAAGGAGTGAAAAACGTCACCGCCGGCGCCAATCCGATGGCTCTTAAGAGAGGTATCGATAAGGCGGTCAAAGAAATCGTCGCCGAGCTGAAAAAACTATCAAAGAATGTCGAAAGCCAGACCGAGATCGCTCAGGTCGGAACAGTTTCGGCCAATAACGACCAGTTTATCGGCAACCTAATTGCCGAGGCAATGGAAAAGGTCGGCAAAGATGGCGTGATCACCGTCGAGGAAGCCAAATCGACCGAAACCACCCTTGAGGTGGTCGAAGGAATGCAATTCGACCGCGGCTACATCTCGCCCTATTTTATCACCGATCCCGACGCTATGGAAGCTTCGCTGGAAGAACCACTGATTCTTATCCACGACAAGAAAATATCCAGCATGAAAGACCTGCTGCCGATTCTCGAAAAAGTCGCCCAAATGGGCAAGCCGCTTTTGATTGTCGCCGAGGATGTCGAGGGCGAGGCGCTGGCCACTCTGGTGGTGAATAAGCTGCGCGGCACCCTGAAGGTTTGCGCCGTCAAAGCTCCGGGATTCGGCGACCGCCGCAAGGCGATGCTTGAAGATATCGCCATCCTGACCAACGGCAAAGTCATCTCCGAAGAACTTGGTTTCAAACTCGAAAATACGGTCGTGTCGGATCTCGGACGGGCCAAGAGAGTCACCGTCGATAAGGACAATACGACTATTGTCGAGGGGGCAGGTTCAACCGAAGCGATCAAGGGACGCATAAACAGCATCCGCAAGCAGATCGAAGAAACCACCTCGGATTACGACCGCGAAAAATTGCAAGAAAGACTGGCCAAGCTTGCCGGCGGCGTGGCGGTCATCAATGTGGGCGCCACCACCGAAACCGAAATGAAAGAGAAAAAGGCCAGGGTCGAAGACGCCCTCCATGCCACCCGGGCGGCCGTCGAGGAAGGGATCGTGCCGGGAGGCGGCGTGGCTTTTCTGCGCACGATAAAAGCCCTCGACAAAATCAAACTTGATGGTGACGAGGCCGTGGGCGCCATAATCGTCAGAAAAGCGCTCGAGGAACCGATTCGCTTGATCGCCGAAAACGCCGGCGTGGAAGGCTCTATCGTGATCGATAAAGTGCTGTCTAAAGACGGCTCTTTCGGCTACAACGCCGAAACCGGTGAATACGGCGATATGATGAAGTTCGGTGTGATCGATCCCACCAAGGTCGCTCGCACCGCCCTCGAAAACGCTTCATCGATAGCCGGCCTGCTGCTGACCACCGAGGCGATCGTTTCCGAAAAGCCGGAAAAAGAAAAGCATACTCCGGGCATGCCTCCGGGCGGCGGCATGGGCGACATGTATTGATCGATCGCTGCACTCAACCGACAACAAACCACCCGTCCGGTGGTTTTTCAAGAAGGGCGTCGTCGGACGCCCTTCTTATTTTTTCTGCCGCTGATCAGGAAAATCCTTTTCGCGAACGATCGCCGATGTCGCTTCAAGGAAAAATCACCTTTCGGATGATTTCCGCCAAAGCAACCAGCTCATTCAGTTTCGTCGACGGCAACCGATATTGGAATATGAAAAAGATTCGGCTGGAGTTGAGAGCGATTAAAGATCCTTCAAAAATCCGGCACCGGCCGTATGGTGGAATTCCACCGATTTCCCCTCGGATACTTAGCGCCGGCCGAATATCGCTTTCAAAGCGTCGTCAACATTTTTATATGTAAACGAAAACCCGGCCTCCAGCAGTTTTCTCGGTAAGACCCGCTGGCTTGTAAGAATCATCTCCGACATTTCGCCGAGCATCTTTTTAAGAACGAACTCCGGCACGTTTAACCACGACGGCCGGCCGAGCATTTTGCCCAAGTATAAGCAAAACTGCCTCATGGTGACCGGCTCCGGCGCGGTAACATTGACCGGACCGGACAATTTCGAGGTGTTTATAATGAATTCGATGGCGCCTAAGACATCCCGGCGATGGATCCAACTCAACCATTGTTTACCGCTCCCGGGAGGGCCGCCGGCAAACAACTTAAAAGACGCCGATAAGCGGGCCAGCGCCCCGCCGTCCTTTTCGAGCACAACGCCGGTGCGCAATAAAACCACTCTGGTATTTTCGGACGCTGCGGCCAAAGCCGTTTTCTCCCACTTAGCGCAGGTTTCCGCCAGAAACCCTCTGCCAGCCGCAGCCGATTCATCAACCGCCGATTCGCCGGTATCCCCATAATAACCTATCGCCGAGGCATTGAGCAGCAGCCGCGGGCGCGCGCCGGCCATGGCGATACCCTTCACGATCGCTTTGGTGGCGTTGATTCTGCTTTCGACGATCTCCTTCTTCTGATCGACACTCCATCGTTTGTGGCCGATAGGTTCACCTGCCAGATTGATTATCACCTCGGCGTCGTCAAGATTCTCACGCCAATCGGCTACGGTTTTGCCGTCCCAGATGGAAACCGAGACATTCGCCGGAAAATCGCCCGCAGGTTTTTTGCGGGCAAGCAAGACTATATCATGGCCGAGTGAAGCCAGATGGAAAACCAGAGGCCTGCCTATGAATCCAGTGGCGCCAGAGACAACCATTTTCATGTTGAAATACCGGCGATTACTTTTTTATTGCCAGACCAAGCCCATCGCGGATCGGGATTATCGAACCCAGAACCGCCGAGGAGCCGAACAATTTTTTATTGAACTCGATGATTTTTCTGGAGACGGCATCCGGCCTTTTCTCCAGAATTCTTCCCGACCATAATACGTTATCGGTTATAAACAACCCCCCGCTGCGGAGTTTCTCGATCGCCAGGTCAAAAGCCTCCGGATAATGCTGTTTGTCTATATCGTTCAGAATAATATCGAATCCGCCTGGCAATCGGCCGGCGATCTCCAGCGCCTCGCCCACCCGAAAATCGATGGCTTTTTCATAAGGCGATTTTTTGAAATAGGCAAGCGCCAGCCTGCGGTTTTCTTCCGAACCGTCAATACAAATTATCCGGCCGCCTTTTCTCAAGCCGCCGGCGAACCAAGCCGCCGAATAACCGAAGCCCGAGCCAAGTTCAAGAATGCGCCGGGCATTGCTAAGCATGGCCAACTGGCGCAGGAATCTCCCCACCACAGGTCCGATTATCGGGAATTTTCGGGCGACTCCGTAGCGATACATCCTGGTCAGCAACGCCCTGTCCGCTCCTTGCGGCGCAGGCCCCGACATTTTTTTGATATATTCGTCAATTTCTGGAATGGTGATATTCATGTACGGATTCCGTTCCGTTATTCAGAGGTTCGTTTTCTTCTCCAAGCAAGTCGGTCAAGTCAACCTGCTCCGGCTCATAATAAAACATCGAAGCGAAAGTATCGGCGATGACGGTAAACACTCTGTCCAGCGGGATTACCCGGCCGGTAATGGAAGCGATCGAACCCACCGGATAAGCAGTGATGCCGCAGGGGTTGATCAGCTTGAAATAGCCGAGATCGGTGGATACGTTCAAAGCCAGGCCGTGATAGCTTATCCAACGCGATACAGCCACTCCGATCGCCGCCACCTTGATGTTGTCCACCCAGGCGCCGGTCAATCCTTTTTTCGTCGATCCTTTCAGACCGAATTCGGCGAGAACCGCTATCGCCAGATTCTCCAGATCGCGCAGATAGGCATGCAGATCCCGGCCTCGATTGTTCAAGTCAATTAGGGGATAGACGACAGCCTGCCCCGGGCCATGAAAAGTTATATCCCCACCCCGCTCAGACTCGCACAAAGCCACCCCTTTTTCCTCCAGCACGGAACGGGAAACCAACAGATTTCTTTCGGAAGCTCCCCTGCCCAACGTAATCACTGGATCGTGTTCGGTTAGCAACAGCAAGTCGGGGATTCTGCCGAGGCGGCGCAAATCGACCAGCCTCTTTTGCAGTTTTCGCGCATAGTCATAGCCGGTTCTACCCAATTCTATTACCAGCAATCGTTTGTAACCGCGGCTGCACATCGCTTCAGTTGACAATATGAATCGCTTTTTTGTGAACGTTCAAACCGGCCTCCATCAACGCCTCGGAAAGCGTGGGATGAACGGCCATGACATGCCCCAGGTCCTCGGCCGTGCCGTCGAACTCCATCAAGGCGGTGCCGGCAAAGATGATATCCGCCGAGTGCGGCCCGAAAATATGAATACCGAGAAGCCGGTCCGATTCCGCATCGGCGATCACTTTTGCAAAACCGCTGTCGGCCAGAGTGGCCAGAGCCTTGCCCGCCGCCCGGTACTGGAATTTGCCGATTTTGACTTTTTTGCCCGAAGCGTTCGCCTCTTTTTCGGTCAAGCCGATCCCGGCGATCTCCGGATCGGTGAACACGGCGTAGGGAACCGCTTTCCAGTCCACCCCGGCAGTCATGACCGCCAGCGATTCGACCGCCGCAACCCCCTCGTGGGATGCCTTATGGGCCAACAGCAGCCCGCCGGTGACGTCGCCGATAGCCCGAATATGCGGAATGTTGGTTCGCATATTCTTATCGACCATTATAAAACCTCGATTGTCCGTTTTGACTCCGATTTTATCGAGGTTCAGCCCCAGAGTGTTGGGTTTCATGCCGGCAGCCACCAGCACTTTTTCAAATGTGAATACCTCTTTCCCCTGCGGCTTTTCGACCTCGACTTTGACCGAATCCCCGACCACTTGCGAGGAAACGACTTTCGCCGAAGTAAGGATTTCCATCCCCTGCTTTTTCAACGCCCGTTCGGCGGCGGCGGAGATATCCGAATCGAGCGTCGGCAGAACCGAATCCAGCAGCTCGATAATAGTTACTTTGGAGCCGAGCGTAGCATATACGGTTGCCAGCTCCGTGCCTATCGGTCCGGCGCCGATCACCCCCAGCGTCCGGGGAATTCCGGGAAGATCGATCGCCTCACGGGCGCCGATCACGTTTTTTCCGTCGGTCCTGATAACCGGCAGCTCAATCGGAGCCGCCCCCGTGGCTATGATGAAATTCTCGGCCTCGATCCGCCGTTTGCCGTCACTGCCGTCGATTTCCAACAGCTCGGGCGCAATAAACGATGCCCGCCCCATATAGGTTTTCACGCCGGCTTTGTCGAGAAGCGTTTTGACGCCGCCGGTCAATCGCTTGACCACATCGTCTTTGTGCTTTTTCAATGCCCCTATGTCTATCCGCAGGTTGTCGGCAACGACGCCTATTTTGGAAGCGTGCTCCATCGTTCGTTTCAATTCGGTGGCGTAAAGGAGTGCTTTCGATGGAATGCATCCCCAGTTCAGGCAGACTCCACCGAAATATTCTTTCTCTACGACAGCGGTTTTAATTCCAAGCTGACCGGCTCTGATGGCCGCCACATATCCCCCGGGGCCAGCCCCTATCACGACCAGTTTATATCTTTCGTTCATTTTCCATATCTCCTGTTGCGCTGCTAACTGACGCCGAACGGATCACTTTACATTACGCCGGCAAGCCAGGCCTGCGGGTCCTCCAGAAACTCGATCAAGCGCCGCAGGAACTGCACCGCATAACCGCCGTCAATCACCCGGTGATCGAACGACATGCCGAAATTGAGGATCGGCCGGATCACGATCTGGCCGTCTCTGACCACCGGTTTTTCCACTATCTTATGCACTCCGAGTATGGCCACCTGAGGATGAGCTATTATGGGCGTCGAGGCGGTGGCGCCGTAAACGCCAGCGTTGGTGATAGTGAACGTGCCGCCGCTTATCTCATCCATGGACAGCTTATCGGCGTTGGCTTTATCGGCCAGCTCGCGCATCTCCCGGGCGATCTGCAAAATCGATTTTTGCTGACATTGTTTGACCACCGGAACGATCAGCGAGTTATTGCGGGCGACCGCCATCCCGATATTGAAATACTTTTTCACTCTGAGCGTCTCGCCGTCGAAAGTCGAATTGATCCAGGGATAATCCCGGGCGGCATAGATTATGGCCTTGACGATGAACGGCAGGTGGGTCATCCTGACCCCGTGTTTCTTTTCGATCTGATCGACGTATCGTTTGCGCCAGTCGATTAATTGCGACATATCACATTCGTCGAAAGTCGTCACGTGGGGGATGGTGAAAGCGGATTTGCTCATATGTTCGGCGATTACTTTGCGGACGCCGCTGATTTTAATAACCTCTTCGTCCTCGGCCTCGGGCCAGGCGAAATCAGGTTTACCCGGCTTTTTGATATCGATCGTATGGCGCATCTCGATATATTTCAAAACGTCGTCCTTGGTGACTCTCCCGTCCCGGCCGGTCCCCTTTACCAGACGCAGGTCGATAAAGTGCTCTCTGGCCAGCCGCCGGACCAGAGGTGACGATTTCACCGCCTCGATACCGGCGTTTATGGAAGCTTCGTCGGCGTGGATTCCCATGGCCGCATGATGGGCGATTGTGCCGACGAACTCTTCGGGCGGCGGCGCCACTTCCTGTTCCTTGGGTATCTGTTCTTTGCCGGACTCGGGCAAGACCTGAAAGGTCTTGGCCTCGATAGCTTCCCCCTCTATTTCCATAATTGCGATCTCGGTGCCGATCTCCACGGTCGTATCGGGGGCAACAAGATGCTTTTTCATTTTGCCGTTGTGGGGGGAGGGGATTTCGACATTGATTTTGTCGGTCATGATTTCCACCAGCGGCTCGTCGACTTTGACCGGATCCCCTTCATTCTTCAGCCATTTCACTATGGTCCCTTCGACGACCGACTCTCCCAGAGGCGGGACGATTATCTTGAATTCCATTGCTCCTCCCTTAATATTCCAGAATCTTTTTCACGGCGCGGCCGATCTTTTCTGAGTTCGGCAGGAAAAAATGCTCCAGCGGCGGCGCAAACGGCAACATCGGCACATCCAGACCGCAAACCCGGCTGACCGGCGCATCGAGAAAATCGAACACCTCCTCGGCGATAGCCGCGGCGACCTCGGCCATGACTCCGCCGGTCTTGCTGTTTTCCTGAACCAGCACCACCCGCGAGGTCTTCTTGACCGAATCGAAAATCGTCTCGCGGTCCCAGGGCAGAAG
>CAZHVC010000088.1:0-7041 GCA_964535765.1 uncultured Ignavibacteria bacterium
GAAAGCGATCCCAGATCCGGAGCAAGGGAATCGCCAAGCTCGGATGACAGCTTAAGCTCCCCGCTGAGGCTGCCCGCCATATAGCCGGCGACCGGCGCCAGAGCTTTGACGGTCGTTACCGAACGAAACATGGCGGGGATGTTCATATCGGTCAGTTTGAGATCGAAATCGATTTTCGGTTTGTCGGGTCGAACGTATCTATAGGTCCCCCGACAATCGATGGTTCCCTCGAGAAAACCGCCGCTCAAATTCTCGAGGTAAAGGGTGCGATCTTTCAACGTCAGTCTTCCTTGCAGGTTGTCGATAACCTGATTTGTCAGGTAGAGCCGTTTGAACAAACCGGTCATGCTGAATTCGACTCTATCGGGAAGCTCCACCGCCGCTATCGCCCCTCCCTCCTGTTTCAGGAACGGATTCAGATCGAGCGAGTTCGATTTTACGTCGAGGGTGCCGCCGAGAATCCTGCCGCCGAAAAGGTAACCGAAAATATTTTCCAGTGACCCTTCGGCCTGGATATCGCTGCCGCCGATTCGCATGTCGAACTGTTTCAGGGTTGCCACCTCGGGCCGGAATAACAATTGGGCCGTATTGATCGTGATCGGCTCCGGGATACTTTTCGTTTCATAGCGGATGCTGTCCATGGTCAATCTGCCCGAGGCGAAAAAGCGGTTGAATTGGCGTTTTTCGATCGCCGATAGATTGCCGCGGAAGCTTAGGTCGCCGTGAATGGTGCCGGACAGATCGAGACTGTCTCCCGACGGGATGACCTGCCTTACCCGACTGAGGTCGAGACCGCCCGAAATCAGGCCGTCGAGATAGGGATCGGAAATGGGTGTTTTGACCGTCAGGCGGATTTCGACCGGTTTGCCGAGGATAGCGAAATGCAGCCGGCGCAGATCGATCGTGGTCGCGTCATAGGTTCCTCCGGGATTACCGATCTGCAAATCGATCCCGACGTCATCGACTGAAACCTGGCGCCGGCGGAACCTGAAAGAACCGTTGTCGACGGAAACCTGAAGCTCGATTGCCGGCAGTCTTTCTTGATTATATATCCCCGAAAAACGGCCGGAGACCGCCACGCTTCCGGTTGCTTCCAGATCAGCCAGATCTGTCCTGGGGATTTGGGGAAGCATCGATAGCAGATCGCGGAAACCGATCCCGGGGGCGTCGAGGCTGATTTCCATGGTCAAATCCCGGCCATCGCTTTTGAGCCAGCCGGTCGACGAAAAGGCCATTTCATTGATTTTGAGTCGACATTCCTTGATATCGTATCTGGCCTGGTTCAAGTCCACACCGATATTCGACCGCCAGTCCAATCCGGCTTCTTTGAGCAGGGTTACGCCGCCGCTTTTCAACGAGGCGATGGAGGCGGTGGTAGTCGTCGTCAAAGTGAATACTTTTTTCGAGAAATCCCCGCTACCGCCATGGTTCAAATCGCGGATATCCGCTTGCAAGCCGCTTTTTTCATCGTAATATTTGATCCGGCCGCGGCTGATTTCGTATTTTTTCAAAACCAAATCGAGCATCTTTTGATTTTGTGATTCCGTGGCCGCCTCTGCCGGACTTTGCGGGACTATATCCCAGTTGACGGTGCCGTCTTTCAAGGCAATCAGAAAAAGAGTTGGCGATTCGATTTTCAGCGATTGGATGCGGACCTCGCCGCCGAAAATCAACCTTGTCAAATTCACGGCCATGCTGATTCTATCGATTGCAGCAAGCGTATCACCCTCGAACGGGGTACGATTTATAATGCGCAGGCCGTCGATTTTTGCCGTAAGATTGGGAAACGTGCTCAAAAGGCCCAGCTCGACCTTGCCGATCTCGACTTGAGCGTTCAGGGATTGATTCGCCTTTTCCGTAAGAAGCGCAGCGACTTTATCTTTGAAAAGCATCGGCAAAACAAGGAGAGCGATCAACACTAGCAGAATCAGCCCGCCGACTATCAACCCTAACTTTTTCATGCTCTTTTATCCGGTTTGTTTGTAGTACCGTTATGCCGGCGTCACCCCACCGGCGGGGACATAACCCGGTATCCGAACAGGCGCTCAGGATCCGTCAGGTCGTTGCCAGATACCTGAATCCGGTTTTCATCGTACCCATTTTTCGGCCGCTGGAAACGACAAACCGGCGAACGCAAGCCGCGCCCGAATTGCGCCTGTTGGCAAGGTTACTTTTCCGCTTTTTTGGCTTTTTCCTTTTCGGCTCGTCTCTCTTCGGCCTTTTTCTCGGAAATGACCTCAGGTTCAGCCGGTTCTTCCGGTTTCGTCTCGGCCGTGGCCGCCGCCGCCTCACCTTCGGCTGCCGCCGGCGCTTCTTCTTTGATCAACGCGGGCGGAACCACGTTTACGATTGTCTCCTCGGGATCGTCGAGAAATTCGATATTCGGAACTTTCAAATCCTTTACCTTGATCGAATCATGAATGTCGAGCGATTCCACGTTGATCTCGATCGCCTCCGGGATATTTGCCGGCAGGCACGAGATTTCGAGCTCCCTGATGCTCCATTGTAGAATTCCCCCCGATGTTTTCACTCCTTTGGCGGTCCCTTGAAGCCTGACCCCTACGTTAAGTCTGATTTTCTGATCCATCGAGATGCGTTGGAAATCAATATGCATGATGCTGCCTTCGACCGGATCATACTGGATATCGCGGATAAGCGCCTTCTTGTCGGCTGCTTTCCCATCGATCCGGAGGTTAATGATGGCGTTCTCGCCATGGAGGGAATGGAACACCTTATGGAACCCGGCATAATCAATCTCGAGCGCCTGCGGTGTATCACCCCGGCCGTACACCACCGCCGGAATTTTATTTGCCATCCTTAGCTTGCGAGCCACCCCCTTACCGGATCCGGTCCGGGAATTGGCCTCGATTGTAATTTCTTTCATTTTTTTATTGCTCCTTTTTTATTTTAATTTCCAAAATTCAGGATCAGTTTACCTGTGCTTTTCCCCGATTCCAACAGGCGGTGGGCCTCGCTTGCTTTTTCCGCCTGAAAAACGGCGCCGATTTTCGGCCTGATAATCCCCTGAGCGTATAGATTTATCAACTCTCGCAGCGGCCCGGCGATCAATTCGATCTTGTCCACCAACCTATTCAGCGCCAACCCGAAAACCCCACGGTTGTCTTGAATGAGATCGAGAACCCTTACCCGGGGCAGATTCAGATATTTCCAAACCAGTTTCGGCAGATTACTCTTGCCGCCTGAAACCAGGTCGGTTACGCCGTAACAGATGATTCTTCCGCCCCGGTTCAGCAGCTCGAAACTCTTGCGGAACACCTTTCCGCCGATCGGATCGAGCACCATATCTATCCCCCGGTCGCCCACGATGGACCTGATTTCTTTGGCGAAATCCTTATTTTTATAATTGATCGGATGCTGGACGCCGAGCGATTCCAGATAGGCGATTTTATGGAGTGCGGAGGTGGTTCCGAATATTTCCGCCTTTCTTGACTGAGCCAACTGCACCGCCGCCGTGCCCACACCACCGGCGCAGGAATGTATCAACACCCGTTCTCCGGAACGTAAATTCCCCAGTCGGAACAGGGCGAAATAGGCCGTGAGATAGTTGACCGGTAGAGCCGCCGCCTGCTCGAAATTCATGCCATCGGGTATCGGAAAAAGTTGCTCGTCGTCCAGCAGGACATATTCGGCCTGGGCGCCAAAAAGGGTGACTCCCATAACCCGGTCGCCGGCGGCGAATCTGCTTGACCGGCCCGGGGACTCTACGACACCGCTCAATTCGTAGCCGGCGACGAAAGGGAATCGCGGGGCGTCGGGGTAAAGACCACTCCTGATTACAACATCGGCGTAATTCAGTCCTGCCGCCATTACCCGGACGAGGGTTTTTTGGCCGTCGCTCGTCGGTATCGCCGTCTTGAGGACCTGCACCGTGTACGGCCCGCCGGACTTTGTCAAGAAAACGGCTCTCATCTTCTATCAATCGAACAGCGTGGAAACCGATCTTTCGGAATGGATTCTCATGATTGCCTCTCCCAGTAGCTCGGCGACCGACAGGATTTGGAATTTGGGCGGCAGGTTTTTGTTCGAGTTGTCGATAGTATCGGTTATATAAACCTTTTCTATGGGGCTTTTATCGAGTCTCGTAATTGCCTCGCCCGACAACACGGCATGGGTGCAGCAGGCGATAATCGATTTCGCGCTGGCTGCGGCGAGTGCCTCGGCCGCTTCAACTATCGTCCCGCCGGTGTCGACCATGTCGTCTCTGATTATCACATTTTTCCCAGCTATATCGCCGATTATGTTCATGACCTCGGCCCGATTCGGTTCAGGCCGGCGCTTATCCACGATAGCCAGACTGGCATCGAGCTTGCTTGCGAACGCTCTGGCCAGTTTGGTCGACCCGACATCAGGCGAGACGACCACCAAGTCGCTGAGGCCCTGTTTGAGGAAATGGCGATTGAACACCCGCGCCGAATAAAGGTGGTCTGAGGGGACATCGAAAAACCCCTGAATCTGGGAGGCGTGCAGGTCCATCAGGATAACCCGATTGGCGCCGGCGACGGTGATCATATTGGCGATCAGTTTGGAGACGATTGAAACGCGCGGTTGATCTTTGCGATCGGCCCGGGCATAGCCGAAATAAGGAATCACCGCCGTGATCCGCCTGGCCGAGGCTCGATGAGCGGCATCAATCATGATCAGCATCTCGAGGATGTTCTCCGCCGGGGGATTCGTCGATTGGATGATGAAAGTATCCATCCCCCGGATATTTTCGTCGATTTGAACGAAAATCTCATGATCGGAGAATCGCTTGATTTTGCAGTCGGAAAGCGGCTGATGAATGTAACTGGCCACTTTATTGGCCAGCGGAAGATTGGAATTACCCGCGAAAATTCTTAACTCATCCGGCATGCCCGTATCCTCGCCAAATTTAAGCCTTAACTGGGGCGCCAGGATTCGAACCTGGGAATGCCAGCTCCAAAGGCTGGTGACTTACCGCTTGTCGACGCCCCAATTTTTCGCAAAAGGATAAGATAATAAAGGCCTTATCTTTGTCAAGCTCAAAGGGCCGGCCGCTGAAACGATACCAATCATTGGCATTTGCTCGCTTTCCTTGTCCGTAATCGTTTCCCCGATTAAATAATGGACAAAAAAGGTAGTCAAATTGCCTGACATACGATACATATTTTTTATAATGTCCTACAGATGGTCGATTATCAATGCCCGACTTTTTCTTTGGCCGCTTAAAGCCGGTAGCCGGGTATTTCCTGATACTAATTATTAATTGCCGCTGTCTTTCATCCGAGCCTTTTGAAGCACGGCAACGCCCACCACCATCCATCCAGCCCTTGCTCGCCAAAAATACGGGACATATTTCGACCGGCTTTTTTCGACGGTCATTCGAACCCCACCGGGAACGCTCTATGCTTCCGTCGTTTTTCTTTTGCCAAAACCCTCCGAATCAGCTATAATTAGTGTACTTCAGGCAACCGGTTGCGCCGGGCCGCGATGAAAGACCGACAAAATTATGGCTGCCCTGAATCGGCGTCGGCAATTCGGGCGGTACGGGAATAAACGAGGGGAAAACGAATGAAAGCCTACAATGGACGAATCTCTGGTTTGATAGTCGTGAATCTGATGGTTGCGGTATTGTTGTTATCGGGAACCTCCTGGTGTCAGACATATCCCTATTTGCCGGGCGATGTCAATATGTATTATGGTAACTGGCCGCCTTCTATCCAGACGGCCGATGTAACCTACCTGATTAACTATCTTAAGCAGAGGCCTACCAGCATCCGCTGCGTCCTCGACACTTTCTGGGCGGCGGCCGATGTCAACGGCGATTGCCAGTTGAGGGGGAGCGATGTGTCTCGTTTGGTCGGTTATCTGAAAGGTCAGGCGGATATACGCTATTGTCCTCAATACATTCCTCTCTGGCCGACACCTGATTCGTTGCCGCCGTCAAGGCCGATCGGCTTTCCGGGGTGTGAAGTTTCGGGTGATCTGCCGCCTTTGCTGGAGGCGGTCGCTCCGGCAAGCGTTCGGGTGGGACAACGACTCGATCTGCGGCTGACCGCCACGGACAGTCCGGGTGATCCGATTTTTCTTTTTGCGCTGGGTTTGCCGCCGAACGCCGTTTTCGTCGATTCGGCCAACGGGGTCGGCGGTTTTTCGTTCCGGCCGACACTGCAGCAGCTGGGCGCTCATCAGATAACCTTCATTGCTTTCGCCAACGCTCTTGCCGACACCGTGCAGACGGTGATAACCGTGATCGACACGGCCGGGTCGTCGTCGGCGATCGTGGCCGATCATTTCGTCGTCAGCCGATTTGCGGCGATACCGGATTCGACAATCAGACGTATCCGCAGCAATACCCGAATATATTATGCTCATTCGTCCCATGGAGCCCAGCTTATCCAAGGGATGTCGATACTGCATGCACAGGACACATTATATTCTTTGCCTTCGATCCACGAGGTGGCCGACGATCTCGGTGAATGGGGCGACACCTCCTGGGCGCCGCCGACCAGAGTTTATCTGAACGCCCATCCGGAGATCAATGTGGTGATGTATTCTTGGTGTATCGGTTTGGTGAGGGGACATAACGATTCGGCGGGGATCTACGCTTATCTGAACAAACTCGATGAGCTTGGCCGGGCTTATCCCGGAGTGGCTTTCGTGTATATGACCGGCCCGCTCGACGGCTCAGGAAACGAGTTGTACGGGCACAACACTCTGATCCGCAATTATTGCCGGGCCAACGGCAAGGTGTTGTTCGATTTCGGCGATATCGAATGCCATGATCCCGACGGAAATTATTATCCCGGAACGCATGATTATTGCGAATGGTGTTACGACTGGTGCGCCGCCAATCCTTGCCCGACCTGTACCAATTGTTCGCATTCGCACTGCTTCAACTGCTACCGCAAGGGGATGGCTTTCTGGTGGCTTCTGGCGCGTCTTTCCGGCTGGTCGGATAATTAATACGAGGCTGGCGTGGCTTTGATCGCAGGATTCGGGGGACGATCGGTAACTATGGTTTCACGGCCGGGTGCCTGAATTTCGCCGGGCTCGCGCCGC
>CAZHVC010000089.1:0-7026 GCA_964535765.1 uncultured Ignavibacteria bacterium
CGTCTGCACTTTTTTCATGCGCGGGTTGGAAAAGGGCGGCTACTCGCTGAGCTGGAACGGCCGCGATATGAAAGGCAGAAACCTCCCCTCGGGCCTCTACTTCTATCAATTGACGGCCCCCGAGGGGAAATTGACCCGAAAGCTGACCATTCTGCGCTAAAATTCTTCTATCGAGGAGGGAACGATCGAAGGCGGACAGGGAGACCATCCGCCTTCGATTTTTTGGGTTTGGGTTATCTTCGCCGGCGGTTTATTTATCGGCCCATTCGGGCAACGCTTTCATGAACAATTCCGCCCGATCCATCGCTTTCTGATTATCGATACCCGGCTGCCAACTCTTGAACCACTCGGCGATACCGCTTTGAATGACCCTTTTTGGTCTCAATACGCCGTTTTCATCGGTGCAATACTTGCAATAATTTTCCGCTATGCCCTTGAATTCCGGGGAACTCAGCGGTGCGCTGCAGGAATGACAATATTTCGGCATCCTTTTCCTTTCTGTCGGAGTCGTGTTTTTTTTAATTTTATGGTCGTTTGTTTTATCATTTACGGTTTCGAGTCTCAGGCGCACGCCTGCAACTCGCTTGCTATTATGGTCAAAACCCCGTGCCTGTTTTGGGCTCTGCCTGTAATTTCCAGAAGCGGTTTGCGGAAAATCCGCGCCCCGAAACGGCGATATACCTCGGGGAAAACCGCAACCTCGAAATAATCCTGATCGTCCTCCATCGTCAAAAAAACCATCAGCTTGTCGTTGCCGGTTCTGATCCGTTTGCGATCCACCACCAAACCCACGATTCTGATATCTTTGCCTTCGCAGGCGGCCAGTTCCGAGGCTTTGACCTGTCCGCTGCTGAACGGTATGGTGTTCGCCGGATGGCAGGTGATGGCCATATCGAGAATCTCCTGTTCGGCCAGCAGTCTCTGCCTGATATCGTAATCGCTCAGTCTGATTGGAAACTGCGGCGGCTCCGGCGCAATATCGCCCAGAAGTGGAGTTTGCCCGACCCCGGCCGGAATCTTTCGCCCATACGCCTTCATATACCACAAAAGCGCCGGCCTTGTCTGCCCCAGATAGTCGAAAGACCCGATTCGAATCAATTTCTCGGCCTCATCGATTGCCGGCCTGACCCTGATCAGAAAATCTCCAAGCGAGGTGAACGGCCGCTTTGCCCTCTGGCTGATTATCGCCTGGCGCGTGGCCGAGGAAAGCCCTTTCACGAACGCCAGCCCGATTCGCAACTCATCGCCCTCGACGATGCAAAGCTCGGCCGGCCGATCGACATCGGGCGGCCTCAGTTTCGCCCCCAGCCGTCGCGCTTCGTCGGCGTAAACCAGCGGGGCATAGTAGCCGGCGAAATTGTTGAGCATCGCCGCCATGAACTCGATCGGGAAGTGCGCTTTCAAGAATGCAGCCCGATAACTCAACTTGGCGTAGGTGGCCGCATGAGCCTTGCAGAAACCGTAACCGGCGAACCTCGTCAGCAATGCGAACACCTCGCGGGCTTTAAGCGGCGGCACTCCCCGCCCGATCGCCTGAACCAGAAATTTCTCGGCAAAGGCATGAAACTCGTCAATTCCGCGCTCCTTGGTCATCGCCTTGCGCAACAGATCCGCCTGCGCCGGCGAAAATCCGGCCATCGCCTCGGCCGTCCGCAAAACCTGTTCCTGATACACTATATTGCCGAGCGTTTCCGCCAACACCGGCTCGAGCGAGGGGTGGGGATAGACGACCGGTTTCTCGCCGGCGTGTCTTTCCAAAAAAAGCTTTTTCATTCCCGATTCGGCGGCCCCGGGCCGGATCAACGCCAGCGCCAGAGTGATATCGTCGATTTTCTTCGGCTGCATTTCTATCAGAAGCGAACGCAACCCCGGCGACTCGATCTGAAAAACGCCGATCGTGCGCCCCTGTTGCAACATCCTGAAAGTAGCTGCATCCTGCCAATCATATTTTATCCCGCCGCCGGATTTTCCGCCGGTCGCCGTTTCGGCATCGGCGATCGTCGATAGGCCGCGTTGTCCCAGAAGATCTATCTTCACCAGACCCAGTGCGGAAATCCCATGCATATCGTACTGGGTGATCGCGATCCCCTTGGCCGATAGCTGCAACGGCACCAAGTCGAGCAGTTCACCCGGTGCTATCACGATTCCTCCGCAATGAATCGAAAGATGACGCGGATAACCCTCTATCCGACGGGCGAGCTCGATTATCGTCCGGTATGGCTCGCCTTTCACCGGCAAATCGGCGCACTCCGGGTAATCACGCATGGTTCTGTCGAGATCTCCCAAAGATTCCCATGGAAGACGTTTGGTAAAATCGGAAATTTCGTCCTCGGCAAGACCGAACGCCTTGCCTAATTCTCTGATCGCTCCCCGCGCCGCAAAGGTATTCAATGTGGCCGCCATGGCCACCCTGTTCCGACCGAACCGCCGGTAAACATAATCGATAACCTCATCGCGCCGGCGCCAGCATAAGTCGAGATCGATATCCGGAGGATCGGTCCGCGCCTCGTTGAGAAATCTGGCGAAATACAGATTCTGTTCGATCGGATCGACCTCGGTCACCCCAAGACAATAGGCGATTATCGAGGAGGCCGCCGAGCCGCGGCCGACGACCGGAATCCCCGATTTTCGGCAGAAATCGATTATGTCCGCCACAATCAGAAAATAATCGACAAAACCGGTCCGCTCGATTATCGCCAGTTCCGATTCGAATCGTGAATACACCTCGCCGGTTAGCCGCTCATACCGTCGGCGCAGACCCGCCTCCGCCCTCCGCCTCAGCAAACAGCGATTTTCGATTGCCGCCGCCTGTTCATATTTCGGAAAATTTATTTTCCCCAGCGGCAGATTGAACTGACAACGCTCGGCGATCTCGATCGTGGCCGTGACCGCCTGCGGCATTTGCCGGTAACGCCTGATCATCTCCTCCGGTGAACGCAAAAAGGCGCCGGGCGGGGCCAGAAAACAGCTCTCTATTCCGGCGTAACTTTTCCCATACTTGATCGCCGCCAGCGCCCGATTGATCGACGCCTCGCCGCTGCCGATAAAATAAACCGGATCGGCCGCCGCCACCGGCAGGCCGTATTGGCTGGCCATTTTCAATCTTCGTCGAATCTTCGGTTCAGCGCCGGGCTTTTCGATCGATTCAATCCCGATATAAATATCGCGCCCGAAACCCTCGACCAACGGCGAAGGCAGCTCGTCGCCGAGAAAGACGGCGATCACGCCGGTCCGATTATTCAAAATGTCAGCCACCGAAAGCATCTTCTGTTCGAGCGTTTTTACAGTCGATATCCGGCAAAGCGAACCGTACCCCGACAGATTCGCGGCCAGAAAAACGAACGGCCCGCAGGCGGTGTCGATCTCCAGCCCGATCAACGGCCGCACGCCCCAGCGGGCAGCCGCCTGGGCAAAAACGATCGCACCGTAAAGACCGTCGTTATCGGTGATGGCGGCAGCCCCGTAATTCAATTCGGTCAGACGTCCCAGCAGTCCGTCGATCGTCAATGGGCCGCATAAAAAAGAATAATTAGAGTGACAGCGAAGGGGTACGAAGCTCATACCCGTCGACGACCTCCCGAAATTTTTCTTTGAGCCGCAGCGTCCGGCCGTAATAGACCGCATGATATCCGTGCCGGCTGCGCAGACGATCCAGGCTCAGGCTCAAATCGCGCGCCCTTTTCCCATAACCGAACAGGTCGCTCTGATAAGCCGCCGGCAACAAGCTCGAAACGACAACGCCTATATGCCTTATACCCTGCCTGCCCGGGTACAAATCGTCGAACAACCGCCCCAGATACGGCGACATCTCCGCCTCGCTGTCGGTCGGCCGACTCAGCGTGACCGCCGTTTCCGCAGCGGTAAAATCGACCTGGCGCAATTTCAAGCCGAGCCGGCGCGTCATAAGACGTCTTCTCCGCAATTCAAGACAGACACGTTCCAGAAGATAATAGGATACGCCCGCCAAAAAACTCCGATCGTTCGAATCGGCGTTGAACGTCGTCTCGCGCGATATCGTCCTTGGCAATAAATGCCCCTTTATTTTCCGCCGATCGATGCCGCGGGCATGGTCATGCCATTCCAACCCGCGCCTGCCGAAAGCGGCCCGTAAAACCGACGGCGGTATTCTGCGCAATTGCGCGGCCGTGGTCACCCCGAGCTCCTGCATATGAACGGCTGTCCGAAAACCGAGATTCGGCAATCGCGAAACAGGCAGGTCGGCCAATATTCCTTCCTGCTTTTCGGTTTCGATAACGACCAGCGGTTCTTCCCCCCGCACCCTTTTGTCACGAGCCAGCTCACAGGCGATCTTGGCGAAAAGCTTGGATCTCCCCACGCCGATTCGGCAACTGATACCAAGACGTCGGTCAACGGCTTCCCTTAGCGAACGGGAAACCTCCTCGATCGTATGCGGGGGATAAACAGGCAAGCCAAGATAAGCCTCGTCCATCGAAACCGGCTCTAACTCCGGAGTGAATCTCTGGAAAATATCGCAAACCTGCGCCCACCAATCGCGATAGACCTTCACGTCGCCTTTCAGAAACACCGCCTCGGGCAATACCCGGAAAGCCTCCGCCAGCGACATGCCGAATTTCACGCCTTTTGCCCGCGCTTCATAAGAGGCGCAGATAACGATCCCGCGCGCCGGAGGCAGCCCGCCGACGATCACCGGCCTGCCCTTGAGTGCGGGATTAAGCGACTGCTCGACCGATGCCGGAAAGGCCTCGAGATCTACCAAGGCCGTGTACTTATTCGGACGTCGCTGCATCATTTACCGCTCTATTGCTGCACAATTATATAGTGAACAAATGTATATGTCAAGCCCTTTTTGAAAATAATCGGGGCGACCGGCTGTTCCACCCCCCCTACTGGAAAATAACCGGTCGCCCCGCCGAATACAGCGGCGCAAAAACGATTGCTGGCTGTACAGAATAAAATCAGCCTGGGAATCGCGGTTGTTGCAGTGCCGGGATGTGTTGAACAATCAACCGCACCTACTCAATATTTCGAACCGGCTGTGTCAGAACCTGTCAGTAAAAAATGCCCCGAGCAGGATTTTTTTGGGGAACGGCCGCCCCGGCCAACCGTATCGTAAAATTGTGTGAAGGATGTAAGGCTTGACACCGCAGCGCCGATGCCCTAGAATTACCCAAAAACAAAAGGAGCCTCATTGTTGAATATTTCGGCTGTGTTGCTGTCTCCCGATGTCGTCGCCGGCAAAAAATTGACCGACCTGATCGCCGAATCGTCGGTTTTCGCCAAGATAGTCTTGGCGGTCCTGCTGGCGTTCTCGGTCGTTTCCTGGGCGATCATGATTTATAAATATTTCGAATTGAAGGCCGCCCTGAAGACGAATCAGATGTTCCTTAAAGAATTCCGCCGTCACCGCGGCCTGCAAAAATCATTCGCTTCGTTGACCCGCCTCACCCGCTCGCCTTTTTCGGCCATGCTTGGAGCCGCCTTGGTCGAACTTGAATCCATGCTGCATTCCGGCGACGAACCCCGATCCGCCCTCGACTACGAGGGGCTGAATCATGTTGCCGAGGCCATCGACCGGGCGGGAATAAGCGAGGCGATGAGGCTGGAAAAATATGTCGTCTTTCTGGCTACTACGGCCAACGCCTCGCCCTTCATCGGCCTGCTGGGTACCGTCTGGGGAATCATGGACGCCTTCGCTCAAATCGGCGTGCGGGGGACAGCCACTCTGGCCGTGGTCGCTCCGGGAATTGCCGAGGCCTTAATCGCCACCGTAGCCGGCCTGGGAGCGGCCATTCCGGCGGTGATAGCCTACAACTATTTCACCAACAAATTAAGACGGCTCAATTCGGAAATCGATAACTTCAAATCCGAACTTTACTCGGCGATCAAAAAGGAATTCGGACAAGTTGCGCAGGTTTAGACGTGAATATTACCCGATGGCCGAGATCAACGTCACCAATCTCGTCGACGTCGTCCTCGTGCTGTTGATCATCTTCATGATTTCCGCTCCGATGATTCAATCCGGGGTCGATATCCAGCTGCCCAAAGCCAGCGAATCGCCCCGCGACGTATCCACCGGAATCGTCGTCACCATAACCAGCGATAATCAGCTTCTGATAGATAACTACAAAACGACCGCCGATCAGTTCGAGGCGAGATTGAAAACAATCCGCGATATCAAAAAATTCCGGCCTGTCTATATCAAAGCCGATCGACGTGTTCCCTACGGCACGGTTATGGAAATAATGAGTAAAATCAAAAAGCTGGGGATCGAAAACGTCGGCCTGGTGACCGAACCGGAGAAGATCCTGTGAAATACGCCTTGTTGGTCTCGCTTCTGATCCACTCGCTTATAATCGGCAAACTCTTGTGGGGTGATGGCGACTCCGGCGCGAAACCCTATCCGCGTATCATGTCGGTCGACCTCGTCTCGCTGCCGCCGGCGATCAGAGGCACACCGGATACCCGGCCCGAGCCGGAAACGCAAAGCAAAGTCCGGCAAACGCCCCATACCCGCGATCTGCCGGAGACTCCCCATACCACCGTTATTCAAAAAGACAAAAAGCAGGCTCGTCCCAAACAAGCCGTCACCAAACCGCAAATTGAAACCAAAGCGGCAAAGACCGGAGCCAAACCGGGCCTGCCCGAGGGATTGGATTACGGCAGCGAGTTCGGCGATCTGTCGATCGAAGGCGGCAAATTCGAAACGCCGACCTACCTGAATATTCTTTTCGCCAAGATAAAAAACCGCTGGGACAATCCATTCCGGGGATCCGAAAAAATCGCTTGCGTCATTTATTTCGTCATCGAACGCGGCGGCCGGATTTCCGATGCGGCGATCGAACAATCGTCCGGCATCGCCGCCTTCGACCAATCCGCTCTGCGCGCCGTTCTATCGGCCAATCCGCCGCCGCTGCCGATCGAATACTCGGGGAATCAACTGGGAATTCACCTCGAATTTCAATATCTGCCTTAGTTGAAAACCGCACCATACTTTAGCTCCACATTCGATTGGGGAAGCCAACCGCCGGAAATCCTACCGCCGGC
>CAZHVC010000090.1:0-6976 GCA_964535765.1 uncultured Ignavibacteria bacterium
ATTGGCAATCATGCTCGATGGCGGCGCCGGCAGCGAGTTGTTCCTTGGGTATTACGTGATGGTCGGCCTTCTGTCGGTTTATATGACCGCCAAAAAGGTGGCCACGGTGGCGTTTTTGTTTTCGCTGAGTTATATGGTGGCGGCGATCATTCCTTTCGACCGGGAAATGCTTTTGACAATTTTGATGCGAGTGTTCTATATATGGTTACTGGGAGGAATCGGTTATTTGGTTGCGCATCACATGAAAGCATCGGAGAAAAGATTGCTCAAGACGCTCGATACGCTCAACGAGCGGACCTGGGAACTCGAATCGTCTCAGGTATTGCTGGAAAATATGTATGAGACGACCAAGGTTCTGTCGGCGATAGTCGATCTGGAGCAGCTTTTCGAACAGGTTCTGGAGATCGCCGATAAGCTTTTGAGAGTCAGGAAATGCGCGATCCTTCTGCTTGATTCCAACAGCAAGAATCTGAATCTACACGCCGAACTTCAGTCGGGCAAGAAAACGCTCTATAACCCGCCTCTGGTCGTTTCGGATTTCCTTCCCGGTGAACTTAGTTTGATAGGTAGCGAGCGGGGGAAAATGGTGGCCAGGAAAAGGCCGTTCGACCTTGAGCTGCCGTTGATATCCCACGGCAAATTGCTCGGCATTCTGCAGATCGAAGCCCCGCGCCACGGCGATATCAGCGAGAAAGACCGGCGCAGCCTGATCATTTTCGCCAACTCGACGGCGATCGCCATAGACAACGCCAAAATGCACAAGAAAATGCAGGACCTGACCATTATCGATGAACTGACCGGCCTGTTCAATTATCGCTATTTCCGCAGCAAATTGTTGGACGAAATGAGACGGGCCGATAGATATCACCAGAAGATGTCGCTTTTGATGCTCGATATCGATCATTTCAAAGAGCTGAACGATACGCATGGACACCAGACCGGAAATATCGTGCTTCAGGAGATCGCCGCGGTTATCAAGCAGGCGGTGCGCGATGTCGATATCGTGGCCCGCTACGGCGGCGAGGAGTTCATGATAATCCTGCCGCAGACCGATGCCGATAACGCCCGCATGATCGCCGAGCGGATCCGCAGGCAGATCGATCAATCGTTTTTCTCGAACTCTCAAGGGCAGCGTCATATAAAGACGACAATATCAATTGGCATAGCGGTTTACCCAAACGGCAGCTTGTCGGCGACCCAGTTGTTGGAAAAGGTCGACAAGGCTCTTTATCTGGCCAAAAACCAGGGCCGAAACAAAGTCTGCATGGTTTCCGATTTCTCCCCTGAAGCGGTAATGGAGAAAAATTAAGCGGTGAATCCCTCCTTGCGGCTGATAATCGGGTTGGAGGCCGACCGACTGACTTCCACCGAAATCGAGCTGTTTTCCGAATACGAATTCGGCGGAATAATCCTTTTTGATCGCAATGCCCGTGGCGGCTCCGGGTCCCTTGAATGTCTGGCGGAAATCAAAAAACGATGCAAATTGCCGCCGCTGATCGCCGTCGATTTCGAGGGCGGCAGAGTCCAACGGTTGAAAGGTTTTCTGGGGAATATCGACGAACCGGCAGCATACCGCGACGATTTCGCCGGATTGGATAAAGATATCGCCGCCGTCGGCGCCCGCATGCGGCAGTTGGGCATAAATCTGAATCTGGCCCCGGTGGCCGACCTGACCTACGATCCGCCGAATCCGGCGCTCAGCGGCCGCACTTTTTCGGGTGACGCCGGTGCCGTCGCCGAATATTGCCGCCGCTTTTATCAGGCCTTTGCCGAGTGTGGAATCGCCTGCTGCCTCAAACATTTTCCCGGACTCGGGTCGGCCGCAAACGATCCTCACCTGCGGGTGGCGATTTCCTGTGTACCCCGGGAAAGAATCGAAACGCACGACCTCGTTCCGTTCAGGGCCGGAATTGCCGATGGTATCGAATTCATGATGACCACTCATATGCTGATTTCCGCAATCGATGACCGGCTGGCCACTTTTTCTCCGCGGGTTTGCAATCTGGCCAGAAATCTCGGTTTCGAGGGGATTCTGCTGACCGACGATCTGTCCATGGGGGCGGTCCGGTCGCTCAGGCCGCTGGAGGAACTGGTGCTCGAGGCGCTATGCGCCGGCCATGACATGGCCCTGATCTGCCATGACAATCAGCGCTATCCGGCCACGCTGAAATACCTTCGGGACAACATCGATAGGCTGGTGAAATCGGGGCATGAAAAAGCGATGGAAAGAATCGGACGTGTCACCAAAGCATTGGCTGTCGGTTCTGACAAGTAAAAAACGCAGATATATTATCGGCTTGAACAGCGGGACTTCGGCGGATGGTATCGACGCCGCGCTGGTTCGAATTGACGGCAGCGGTTACGGTTGCCGGGTGAAGCTGATTTTCGGAAAAAAATTTCGGTTCAAGAGGGGACTTTCCGAGTTGATCAAGCGCTGCGCCCAGCCGGAATTCGACAGCGCCATCGAGTGGCAGAAATTGAGCCTTATTCTCGCCGATGAATTTACCCGGGCCGCCCGGGCGATGATCAAGGCCGCCGCATCGTTCGGTGTCGAGGTCGATTTGATCGGGTCGCACGGGCAAACGATTCGCCATTTGCCGGCCCCGGGAACATCCACGATCACCGTCCAGCTCGGTGACCCGCAGCGGCTCGCGGTGGCGGTCGGAATACCGACGGTGGGCGATTTTCGGATAGCCGATATCGCCGCCGGAGGGCAGGGCGCACCGCTTACTCCGATCGTCAACGCCCTGTTGTTCGGCAAGATTCCGGGAAACCTCGCCGTTCTCAATATAGGTGGAATCGCCAATATCACCGTAATCGAACGGACGGGGTCGAGATTGAAAATTCATGGTTGCGATTGCGGCCCGGGGAATATGGTGATCGATTATTTCGCCCGAAGATTGTTCGGAAAGCCGTATGATCGAGACGGCCGACTCGCCGGCCGTGGAACGCCGGATCGGCAAATCATACGGCAGGTGTTGGGGCGGCGCTTTTTCGGGCTGAAAGGCCCCCGGTCAGCCGGCCGGGAGATGTTCGGCGATAAATTCTGCGACCGGTTCGAATCCGCCTGCCGCCGGGCCGGGCTCGGCGATTACGACATATTGGCTACGGCCACCTCGCTTTCGGCTCAGGCGGTAATCGAATCTATCGCCCTTAACCGGTGGAAGTTCGATACTTTAATTCTGACCGGCGGCGGGGCGCGCAACCGCCGGCTTACCGGGGAGATCGGCAGCCGAATGCGATGTAAATTGAAATTCGCCGACGATTTCGGTTATCCGGCCGAGTTTCTCGAAGCCGTCAGTTTCGCTGTTTTGGCCAATGAGGCAGTGGCCGGAAATCGTTATGACTTATCAATGGTGACGGGCGCAAAGAAAGCGGTGGTGCTGGGGAAAATATGTCCCGTTTGATTACGTTGTCAGCCTGTCTGATCGCCGCCGCTTGCTTTTTTTTCGTTTGCGGCGGGTCCTATGCCGGGGATATCGATTACAACCGGCAGGTGCGGGTGTTGCTGGACCAAACGAGCAATCCGAAATTGAGCGCTCCGGGCGAATTCATAATCGAAACCTGGAGAGAAAATCAGCCCGCCGAGATTTATTATTCAGCGTCGGTAATCGAAATTGATGCCGATCGATCGGGACTTTTCATAAAAGATGAAAACGGCGTTTTCGCCCGTGGTTTATCGCAACTGTATTTTCGGCCGCGTTTTCCCAATATCGTACTCGGTTACGGAGACAGAACCTATAAAGGCACGATCGAATGCAGCATCGTGTCTCTGCCTGAGGACAACCGGGATAAGGCGAAAATCGCGTTAATAAATGTAGTCGATATGGAAGATTACCTCAAGGGGGTGCTGCCGGGGGAACTCGGCCAGCGGGCGGAAAACGAATTCGAGGCGCTCAAGGCTCAGGCGGTGGCCGCCCGCACCTATGCGATCTGGAGGTTGTACTCGGACGGCGGCAAACAGCTGCAGGCGACGATCGAAGATCAGGTTTATCTCGGCGCGGGGGCGGAGATTCCTCTGCATAATATGGCGGTCGAGGAGACCGAGGGACTGGTGATGGTTTATAAAAAGGAGCCGATCGCCGCCTATTATCATGCCGTCTGCGGCGGCTCGACGGTCGGCCGGGAAAAGGCATGGGGAGGCAAAAAAATCGACTATCTGAAACCGGTCGATGATTCGCTTTATTGCAGCTGGGCGAAATCGTATTCATGGGCGGAGACTTTTGAGGTGAACGATCTCAGTTCCAATCTGGGCAAATATCTGGCCGAGCAGGGACGATTGCCGGCAAGAGGATTCGGCAGACTAATCGATATCCGATTTCGTCAGGATGGACTCAGCAGGCGAATGATGGAAATGATTGTCGAAACGAGCACGGGCACGTTCAAAATCGAGGGCGATAAAATCCGCTGGGCGTTGCGCCGGAAAACGCAAGCCTCGGCCATCCTGCCCTCGACCAGATTCGATGCCTTCGCCTCAAGGCAGGGCAGGGAAATCCTGAGCCTTACATTTGAGGGCCGCGGGAATGGCCATGGAGTGGGGATGTGTCAGTGCGGGGCTATCGGGCGGGCCCGCGCCGGCCAAAATTGGGAGGAAATATTGAAAACATATTATCAGGGGATCAAATTCAAGAAAATATATTGAACGATTGCCGGTGTTCGAATGCCTGCTTTTCATTGCCGCGACATCCATCATGAGCTTGACTTTCACTTTCGAAAACGATAGTTTTTTTAAACATGACTGATTTGAATTATTCCCAGAGACGTATCCTGCTGGTGATCGTGTTTTTCATTCTGACCGGATTGGTTTTGAAAGCGATCGACAGGCAACAGCGGGCGTTTGATCTGGATTTGAAAGGTTTCCTCGATGGTTACCGGCATACGACTGTATTGACCGAACGGGAGGCCGAATCCGATTCGCCGGCCGAAAGTATCGCCCCCGAAAAAAGCCAAGCAAAACCTAAAATCACGGCAACGATCGTAAGAAAAAAGCCACCGTTACGTCCGGCCGAGAAAACCGTCGAAAACGCGGGACCGTCGCTTGTAAATCCGAACACGGCCGAAGAGAGCGAGCTTCTAAAACTGCCGGGAATCGGTCCGGTATTGGCCCAGCGCATCATAGCTTATCGTGATTCGGGTAATTATTTCAGTTGCGCCCAGGACCTCCTTTGCGTAAAAGGAATCGGCCGGGGCAAGCTGGAACAGATAGAACGGTATCTCGAATTTTGAAAAAACTGGGTATTGATATCGGCGATTCGACGATCGTAATCGCCGCCGCCGCCGATTCCACGGTCGAATGCAGGATGATCGTTCCCGAAAGCACTGAACCAATCCTGCAGGCCAAAACTCTTCCGGAGTTGCTCGGACCGGGGAATTCCGAACTGTATGAAAGGTCCGATATCGTATTGCTTTCACTGCCGATGCGGCATTCTCTCAATAGGACAGTCAATATCGACAAGTTGGGCGAGCAGCGGTTCGGCTCGGAATTCATCGATTGGCTGGCCGAACAGCAGTTGCCCTCGGAGCTGGGGAATTTCGCCAGGGGATTTGTCAAGCTGAGGGAAAGTTTTGACAACAGGAAATCGAAAAATCTGTTTTTCGCCCTATCGGCTGATATCTATGATTCGTTCAAAAATCTGGCGGCGGCCGATGAGACGAAGAAAACAATCATTTATCCGCAGGCGATTGCCTTGTATGGGATCCTCAAGCTGGCCGGGCCAAGCGGCGGGCTGTCGGCCGTCGTCTTTTTGGAGAAAAGCGGAGCCGCCGTCGTGGTCGTGCGCGATAACGATTTCAAGGCCGCTCGATATTTTTCTTACACGGGTCCCGATTTCGCCGACGAGTGCATGTATTACATCACGGGGCAGGCAATCGAAGGCGAGCGGCCGGCGCTGCTGTTGGGCGGCGATCTTTCGTTTGGGGGACGCCTCGGTTCGCTTGATTGGTCGGACAAGATAGAGGTTTCCCAGACCTTTCATTCGATTCCGCCCGAGTGTTACACGGCCGCCGGCCTCTGTTTGTGGGGCGACTAAATTGCTGCGAGTAATCGCCGGAAAATACGGAGGTAGAAAACTCCGCGGGGCCGGTGGCCTTCCGTTCAGGCCGACACTCGATCGGGTCAAGGAATCAATATTCAACGTGCTGGGTGACGACGTAATCGAGCGAAGAGTGGCCGACCTGTTTTGCGGCACCGGTTCGCTGGGTATCGAGGCGATCTCGCGGGGGGCGCTGAGGGCTACCTTTATAGACGTGTCGAAGGCCAGTCTCGATATAGCCAGAAAAAACGTCGCTCTTTTAGGGATAGAATCGCAGGCTGAATTCATAAAAGCCGATATCTTCGGCTTGCGATCGAACCCGACCGGCATGGATTTCGATCTCGTTTTCGCCGATCCGCCGTATGATCTTCAATGCGGAAACAGGCTGGTGAAGATTCTGCTTGGGCAAGCGATATTGGCGAAAGGCGGGTTGTTCGTTTACGAGCATCAGGCCAAAGAGGAATTCGACAGCGAGGGGCTGCGGCTTCTGCGCAATCTGAAATTCGGGCAAACGGTTGTAGATATATTCGCAAGCGAGGAATAGGTATGAAAACGGCTTTGTATCCCGGCACATTCGATCCGGTGACCAACGGTCACACCGATATAATTCATCGCGCTTTGATGCTGTTCGATCGGCTCATAGTCGCGGTGGCCGAAAACCCATCGAAAAAAACGACGTTCACGGCCGACGAAAGAGTCGAGATGCTGCGTCAGGCGACTGTCGGTTTGGACGGAATCGAAATCACCTCGTTCAAAGGTTTGACCGCCCATTTCGCCCGTCAGAACAAGGTGGCCGCCATTATCCGCGGCTTGCGGGCCGTGTCTGATTTCGAATACGAGTTCCAGATGGCTTTGATGAATCGGCGGTTGGTGCCGGAAATCGAGACGGTTTTTTTGATGCCGCGGGGCAAATATGCTTATTTGTCCTCGACATTGATTAAAGA
>CAZHVC010000091.1:0-6937 GCA_964535765.1 uncultured Ignavibacteria bacterium
AATGATAAAATAAGTGTTATAAGATGAGCAAAACAGGATTGCACCAGTGTCGCATTCGCCGGCCAGCGTTCGAGCCAGCCTTTCGGCCGAAATGTTGTCCGACAAAGAAGCCTTGCCGATATGAGGCGCAGCGCCTATCACCACTCCCCCCGTTCCAATCAGCAAAATTACCAGAGATTTGATCTTCCCCCTGAAATATCCGCCAATAGCCAGCAGACCACGGACGCCGAAAAACGCCGCGCAGATCAGTCCGGCGGTCAGATAACCATGAATATCGAGATTCTCATAATAATAGATTTCGTTGAAAATCGTGCTCATGATATTTCCCAACAAAATCAATATGAAAAATCCAAAACTGCGGCGATCCCGCATGGCTGCGGATAATAATCCGAGAATAGCCATAGCCGAAAATATCGGCCCCAGTTGCCGGTAAATCAGGTTCACTGCAAACGAAGTGTTTTCATAAATATGAGGCAGAGCAAAAGCAGCCGCCGATTTATCGAATTCCGCCGCCGTGATTACCTTGATCAGCCGATCGATCGTCGCTGGATCGCCCCAGTTTTGCGTCGGCGAGCTGCGCGCCAACAACATCAGATAAAAATAGGCGGTAAACGGAATTATCAACGAAAGCGCGGAAAGCGCAAGCCGCTTCGCGTTCATTTTCTTGTAAGTGAGCCAAACGGTCGCCGGAAGCAGCATCGCCGCCGTGAGTATATGATTGGCCAGGCCCAGCCCGATAAGCAGATAAATGATCGAAATCTTCCGAAGTCCGTTTTTCAAAGAATCGTCCGCAAAGATAAGATCCGCCGACAGAAGGAAAAAGGCGGCGTAAATCAGCATTTGCAGAGCATAGACTTCCGCCCTGGTGGCCTGTGCGGTTATCGAATAGCTCAGACATAATATCAGCGAACCGAACAGGGCCGCCAGGCGGCTTTCCGACCGATTGAAATTCAAGCGGCCGGCAAAGCGCACCATCGCCAGATAAATCACGCCGATCGCAACGGCTGCAAGAATCGAGGAAAATAGCGGCAGATACGTCGCCGCCTTCAAAGGAACAACCAGCGAAACGGCGGTTGCCGCGATCAAATACAAAGGAAAACCCGGCGGATGCGGTACGCCTTTGCCGGCGACCGCCGCGGTCAGTTCGGCGCTGTCCCAAAAATAAAACGTCGGACAAGCCTGAAAAATAAATACGGCCGCCGCCGCCACCGCTATTATCGCCGCAATGTGATGCTCGCGGACACCGCTCATATTTCAATAATCGGAGAAGCAGGCGAATTATTCAATACAAATATCCGAAAGGACAGGCTATATACCCGGCCGATTCATGCCGCATCCTTTGCCGCATGCGTTCGACCGACGATTATATTCGATAAAGGCGAGGGAATCTCGAATCGCGCCACCGTAAAAAAAGGGATACAGCAAACTGTATCCCCATAATTTTTTCAAAGTATTCGGCTTCAGCGATAGCGAATCGAATCGGGCTGCGAATATGCCGAAGATTGCCCGCCCAGATCGAAAACCTTCATCCAGTAATAGAATACGGCCGTTGAGTCGATATTATTGCGGGTAAGCTCGACCGAAGTGCTCTCGCTGTCATAAACAAAAGCTATCGGATGCGAGGTGGCGCTGCTCGGCGAGGTGTTTTCATACAAAACGTAATGCGAGAAATCGGGTATCGGCGAACGCGACCAGCCGATCGTGGCATCTAAATCGAAAAGTCCGGTGGTTGTGTCAAACTGGAACGAGGCGTTGCTCACATAACAGAAAATCGTTCCCGGCTCCATGTTTCGCAGCCTGACTAATATTGTGTCCGAATCGGAGGAATCGCCCCATTCGCTGTAAAAACGAACCATGTAACTTATATCAACCGGCGTCGAATCCGGCAAGGCTCCCAGGTTAAGGCTGTCGTTATATGTGTTCAAGTTGATGTCGGATATCTCGGCCACGAGAGTATCGACCGCCGCCGAGCCACGCGAGCGGAAAAGACGATAGCGAAGAAAATCCTCCGATTGCGAAACGCTCCACCGCAAATTGACCACTCGATAGTAATCGTCAGGAAGGTATACCGGAAACAGATCGACCGGATCGGCGAACGCCGCCACTATCGAATCGACCGCCTCTATGGCGATGCTGTCATAGGCCGTGTCGAGAAATCGAACGTGAAAGCGCACCATGTCACCATTTTGTCCTTCGGATTGCCCCAATACCCAATCACGGTTGGCGGCAAACGGCTCCCAGACCGCGCCGGCGAACGCCTGATCGGTCGAAATCTTCATGAATCCGGTTCCCGGAGGCGCTGCGATCTGAAGGCTGACTGACCGCGAATACGTTCTGGCATCGCCGCCATTGACCGATACGGTGAAATCATTAGGCCTTATCACATAAGTCAGACTGTCCACAACCGGTTCGGTCATCATGACGCCGTCGGAATCGCGGAAATAGGCGTAAACTCGTTTGAGGCCGGCGCCGCTTGTCAGAAGCCATTGCTTGCTGGCGGTGAACGGCTCCCAATTGGTTCCAGCGAAACTTATGTCGTTGGCGATACGCATCAAAGTGGTAGTCGGCGGAGCCACCAGTGTCAGCATCACCGACCTGGTATTGATCTCCTCCACCCCATTCTCAATCAAAATCGAGAACAAATTGGGCGTGGCCGACACCACCCGGGAACGCTGACTCTCTCTCCCTTGGTCGTTGACGGACGATATTTGATAAAAATACTGCCGGCCATTGGTGAGATTGGAGTCGGTATAGATCCGTGATCCGGTCGAATCGAAAAACGTAAGTGCTTCGCCGAGGGAATCCGCCCGATAAATCCGATAATGCGCGATATCCGTTGTATCCGGCATTTCCCAGCGAAGACTGATCGAGTGATCACCTATCGAAATCGCCACGGCATATGGAGACGGAGGCATTTCGGGAAGGTTCGGAAAAGACGTGGGATTGGGGATCTCTCTGGAACATGACAAGAAGGCAAGCAGCAGTAAAATCGATGTAATGTATTTCATGCCCGCCTCCTAAAACGCCAACGAAAGCGCAATCCTGGGCTCATCGCCGCTAAATCCGGCCTGGATGAACGGTGAGGCCGAAAGACTGCGTTCGGGGAAGAAAAATATGTTGTCGAAAACATTGTAGGCCCAGACGCCGAGGAAAAGCGCCAGAAAAGTGTTGCGCGTCGTTTCGGCGTCGTATGCCTGCTTATGGTAATCATAGGCCAAAGTCCTAAGACGTACGGCATCTTCGGCGGTCGAGGCGTTGTCCAATTCAAGAAGCGCCCGCCGATAGTCGTCCCTTTTCTGACGATAATCGTCATGGACCATGACCGTGCCTATGCCGAGGCCGATAACGGTTGCGCCCATAAGCAGCGAACGCCCTCGCTGCCCCGAATAGTATTGCCCCCAGCCGGGGATAAAAAGCGACCTCAAGGCCGCTTTCACTCTCGTTTTCGGGGAAAGCGTAAAGGTGATGGTATTGTCCTGACCGGGCAGTATGATAATTTCACCGCTCCAAGATTCGTAACCCTGCAAGGACGCTTTCATTCGATAAGAACCGGAAAGATTCGACGGCAATCTGCAAGGAGTGACCGCCGATAGTCGATGCTCGCCGTCGAGGGTGATAAAAACACCCTGAGGATTCGAATTGACGACCGTCGAATATTCCTGAGAGTAAGCATCACCCGCCGCCGGCGCCGAAAAAACAGCCAACAACAATGCGCAACACCAGGCGATGCATCCTTTGGCGAAGCCTTTATAGACCCAATGTTCTTTCAGATTACCCTCCTTGCAATAAGAATACAAATTTCCCATGTTAATCATATTCGATATTATCGAGGATGCGGAACAGAAACCAGGCCGGTTCATCGGTTCTGGATCTATCCAAATAAATCTCATAAAGCCGATTATCGGTGGACTCGACCAGAAAGCAGTTGCGATGGCGGCGCTGGCGCCAATCTGGTTTATGGGCCCCCTGGGCGAATCCCCAATCCTGCCATGCGGAAATCACCCGGGTGACCTTGACGTTTCTATTGCGCCAGATGAATTCCTCAGGATTTCGGCCGTCGCCATCCAGCATTACATCTATCGGCTCGGATACGAACAATGCAGGTAAATTATAGAACATGGCCTAGCGGAAGGCAAGTCGTTTATTGACTTGTGGGAATCGACTCATCGTGAAATCAATAAAAAAAGAAAGGCCTAGGCCTTTCTTTTTCGGGACCTGAATAAACCGCGGTGATTTTCTAAATTCCCCTCGCCGCCAGAACCACGAATATGGTCTTGAACATGATTTTAAGATCATGCAGCAGGCCGAAATTGTGAATGTAGGCCAGATCGTATTTCACCTTGGTTCTGACATCGTCTTCGGATTCATCGTATTTATGTTCGACCTGGGCAAGTCCGGTGACGCCCGGCTTCACCATCAACCTGCGCTCGTAGCCCTGGATGCTTGTTCTAAGCTTTTTAATAAAGTAAGCTCTCTCCGGCCTCGGCCCGACCAGACTCATATCACCGATCAGCACGTTGAACAGCTGCGGAATCTCATCGATTCTGGTGGCTCTTAGAAAAGCGCCGACGCGGGTGACCCGGGGATCGTTCTTGGTGGCCCAGACCGGACCTGTACGCTTTTCGGCATCGACGAACATCGTGCGGAATTTGACGATGTGGAACGGCCGACCGAACCCCTCGGTCTGGCGACGATCGCTTCTTCTTCTGTCTTCGGCGATCGGCATTGCCGCGGCCCGCCTATCCCGACGCCGACGATTGTTGCCCACGCGCTCCTGCCGATAAAAAACCGGACCGGGGGAATCGAGCTTTATCAGGATCGGGACGATCAGGAATATCGGGGTGGCCAGAATCAAGCCAACGGCCGAACCGATAATGTCCATCGCCCTTTTCAATGTCCATTTCAATCCGTACCGATGATAGACGGCCGAAATTGCCGCCGTAAGCGGCCGTAACGCCAACAACCTGGCAACCAAGCTTATCAGCAGGATCATGTTTGCAGTGAGATATTCGGCGATCAAATACCGGGCCGATTGACCGACGGATTTCCAATAATTCGAGTATCCGCCAAGCGCAATACTTTCTTCCCAGTAATGAGCTATTGGATTGACTATTGGATTTTGATATCTCATCGTTTAACTCTTGTTTATTGCTTTTTTATTGGTTCCCACTCCTTGTGCATTATCTCACATGCAAATTGCTTGCCATTTTGTAAGACGATATTGGACCAATTGACGCCACAAATTCGGAGCAATTATTCGTTTTTACAAAATCAACAAACCTATTGACAATCAATTGATTACTAAAGGAGGCTTGACTAAAATATGTGAATATTTTCACTTAAAGGGGAATAATAATCTAACCAGCCAGGCCGGAACCAATAATTATGCATAATCCTGCATAATTATTGCATTAAGACTTATTCTTTTCAACCGGCTTATGATAATACTTGTATGAGTAATATTTCGAGCTGTAATGGTAAGGAAGCACTTCGTCGCAATTATTCATGACCACCCCTAAGATTCTGATTCTGGCATTCGACAGCAGATTGCAAGCCCGCTTGACCACTTCCTTGGGGGTGCTTCCCGCTCTGACGACAAGCAGAGTGCCGTCAGTTTCCGGGGCGATCAGAAGTGGGTCGGAAACCGGTATAGTCGGCGGGGCATCGATGATTATGAAGTCGTAGTAAAATTTCAGCTCTTCCAGAACCTCGTGGAGTCGCGTAGGATTCATCAACAGCGTCGGGCTGGAGGATATTTTGCCCGCGGTGATCACTTTCAGGTTTGGTATGATAGTGGCCTTGGCCGCCTCGGAGGCTTTCAGTTTGCCATCGAGCATATCCGCAAATCCGTTTTCGAGACTCATTTTGAACAGCACATTGACCATCGGACGCCGCAGATCCGAGTCGATCAAAAGGATTTTTCCGCGGCCGATCTCGGCGACCGTCATCGCCAGAAACGACGAGATAAGAGTCTTCCCTTCTTCCACTATCGAGGAGGTGACCAGAACCGTTTTCAGGCCGCTGTTGATCCCGACCAGATTGCTATAAAGCCTTCTGAACTCGGTGGCTTCGGCCGATTCCCGGTCGAAATAATTTATGATCGATTCTACTTTCATTTGAGTATGGCTCTCAGCAGGGTTTTCAAACCTTTCAGTTCGTTTTGCGTCAGCTTGAGATTTTTGATAGCCGTCCGGTAATTCGGATTTATTTTCAGCGCCCGTTCATAGGCTTCGATCGCCCGATCGCTGTGATACTGGGCGAGCACGGTGTAGGCGAGGCCGAGTTCGTTGTAAAGGTCGGGGAAATTGGGATATTTTTCGATCATTTTCTGCAATCTCTTGATATGGCGCACGACGGCGTCTTCTTTCAGCAAATCGTGGCGGAAAAGATAATCGAGATGGAAATAGTAGGTTTTCTTGGGGAATTTGTTCTCACAGGCGATATCGTATCCGTTGCTGATCAACGAATAAGCCTGCGGCAGATCCCTATTGCTGAGGGCATCGATTCCCCTCTGCAGGTAATCGTTTTTGAACAACGGATTGAACCCGACCGCTTTGGCCAGAAGGCTGGTCGCCCGGTCTTCGAGATTCTGCGCCAAAGTGTAGTCTTCCCTTTTGATTCCGTTCAGTATCACCGCCAAAGCCATATTGTAATAGGCTTCACCGAAATAAACGTTGAGTTCGATCGCCTTTTCGAAATTCCGATACGCCGACAGGCATCTGCCGAGTTTCAAATCGGCCCGACCCAGGTTATGATAATAATCAGGATAGTCTGGATTCAGTTGAATGGCACGACCGAAATTATCGGCGGCCTTTTCGTAATCGTGCAGTTCGAGATTGATCAGGCCGAGGTGGTTCCACAGTCGCGAATTCTGCGACGAATCGACCAGCGTCCGTTCCAGAATCGCGGCTGCTTCCCGGTATAGCTTTTGATCGAC
>CAZHVC010000092.1:0-6830 GCA_964535765.1 uncultured Ignavibacteria bacterium
CAAACGCAATATAGAACAGGCCGCCGAACGGGCGGGCAAGAAATAAGTCGGATCGTTGCTTGCCATCGTGAATTTTCCTCGACTGTTCGCAACAGGAGGATTGGGAGTATATAGTAGCGGCGCCGGCAATAACTTTTGCGCCCGGCTTTTTTATTGAAAGTGCTTGCCAAATAATAGCGCATAAACTAAATTGCTCAAGTTTTGATAAGGCCGCCAGGTAATTTGGGCCTTTTGTGATGTCGCGTGAATTTTACTCTGATCTTATTGGGAGGAAAAGATGACTAAGGTGATCGTGGCAATTCTGGCGCTGGCCGCCTTTGCCGGAATGGCTTCGGCACAAGAGCAAAGCAGGGAATACGGCTACACGGGCATGAGCCATACCCAGTTTGTCGATTTTAACGGCTCCGGATTTGGCGCAAAATCGAGAGCCATGGGCGGCACGTTCATGTCAATCGCCAACGATGCCTTCGCGTCGTTCTTGAATCCGGCCACCATGGCTTATACCGGAAAGTCGCTTATGTCGGTTGAAATTGTCAATTCCGCCGATAAGCATGAGGGATTGGGCGACCTGAAATTCAGGCAGGAATCTGACGAATATGTTATCAATCGAATAGATTACAAAGCCTATCACACGAAACTAATCCAGGCCGGAGCAGTGGCCCCGTTTTCGTATATGAACCGTGATTGGTGGGTGGGCGGCGGTTTTCGTACCGTCTATGACACCTACCTGAAATTCGAGGATCCGGTCTATGCAAACGCCCCCGACAAATACGCCAGAAATCATACCATAGACGCACTGAATCTGGCTCTTGCCGGAAAACCTCATGAATACGTCACGCTCGGCCTCAATTTGAATTATTATATCAGGGGATACTCGGAGGATGTTTACAATACGGAATATTTTCCGGACACGAACTCATCGATTTTAACAGATAACCGCCATCTCCGCGACAAGTCGGGTTTTTCCGGGGCCAATCTGGATATAGGCGTGATGTTCAATTATGATAGGTTGGCCGCCGGCTTCGTTTTCCGCACCCCTTACACCCTGAAACAAGAAGCGTTGCTGTGGATCAGCCGTATCAATGTTTACGGCGAGGACGACGGCATAATCGACCGGGTGACCGTGAAGAATAAGATCCCGGCCTCATATGGGTTCGGGATTTCCGGGCAGCCGATCGACAACCTCACTCTGGCTTTCGATTATGATGTCAGGCCGTTTTCCAAAGTCGAGCTATCGTTCGCCTACGAAGCGGCCCACTGGAAAGACGACACTCTTTATAAGCCGAACTGGGTGGATATCCCTCAATATCGTATCGGCGCCGAATACGTATTCGACGCCGGATTCGCCAAATTACCCATCCGGGCCGGGCTTAAAAACCAGCGATCGATTCTCAAGAATCCGGAAACCATCGCCTACGACACTCTGACGGTCGATACCTTGCAACATTTCTCTTCGATAATTACCTACGGCAAAGATTTGGAAACGAAAATTTTCACTTTCGGTTCGGGCTTGAAATTCGAAAAAATCTGGTTCGATCTGGCTTATGAATTCGGCTCTTCCGAATTCGATCAGAACAGGTCGCTTGCGGCCACATCTCAGTCCTGGTCGGGCAAGTTGAAATTTAAGTATTCGAAATTGTACTTATCCGTCAATATGCTGTTTTAGGCAGACGAAACCATCAAGACTTCGGCGGCGCCCACTTGGATCGATGGGCGCCGCTGTCGTCAGGATAGTCATTTCGACCGAAGGCCCTGCATTGTGGCTAAATTTCCCTTGAAAAGATTACGATATAGATATAGATTGACCGCCGGACAAATCAGGTCGGAATCTGGTTTCGGGAAAGCTGACCGCTCTGCAATCTCCCGAAAATCGAGGAGGAAGTATTGAATCCGGAAAAACGAATCACGAAAGCACAGATTAAGCAGGATAGGCTTGTCATCGCCGCCCTGAAAGCAAGTGAATACGTCCAGAAAAACAAAAGATATTTCCTGATTGGAGGCGGCGCAGTCCTGGCAATTGCCGTCATTCTTTTGATCATCAGCTATTGGTCAGGCAAACGGGCCGCCGAGGCCGTCGAGTTATTCGGAAAAGCTCAGCTTTCAACGGCCATGGGGCAGACATCACTGGCGATCGCCGATTACAGCACTCTTGTCAGCGAGTACGGGTCAACCGATGTGGCGGCAACGGCTTGTTATCTTCTGGCGGATATTTACGCACGCCAGAACAATTTCGACAGCGCGGCTGTCTATTATCAAAAGTATTGCGACGATTACGGCCAAAATAAGATGCTTCTGGCCGCTGCCCATGCCGGACTGGCTGTCGTTCTGGAAAACAAAGGAGATTTCGCCCGATCCGCCGAAAACTTCATGAAAGCTGCAAAAGTCGCCGCTGATGAAACCATTTCGCCTGAATATCTCGCCGCGGCGGGACGGGCGTTCACCAAGGCTTCGCAACTTGACAAAGCGATGGATGCGTATCAACAAATCATCGATCATTACAATCGCTCCCAGTATTTTTCAATCGCCCGCCGCAAGCTTGCCGAACTGGAATACATCAAGCAATAATTATAGATGAAACTGGCGTTTCTTTGGCATATGCATCAGCCTTTTTATAAGGATCTGGTGACCGGACGCTATGAAATGCCCTGGGTGCGGCTCCACGGCCTGAAAGATTACTATGATATGGCTGCCATTCTTGAGAATTATCCGTCGATAAAACAAACATTCAATGTTGTCCCCTCGCTTCTGGAACAACTTGAGGAATACGGCAGGGGAGAGGCAGTGGATACACATCTGGCCCTGACCAGAAAGGCCGCCGACAAGCTGACCGATGCGGAAAAGGGAATCATCCTTTCCGAATTTTTCAAAGCCAACCATGACACCATGATTGCCCCCTATGAGCGGTATGAAGAGCTTTATCGAAAACGCCTTCTTGGAATCTCGGCTTTCAGCGAATCGGATTGGCGGGATCTGCAGGTATTGTCCAACCTCAGCTGGATAGATCCCATATTTCGGGAAAAGCCGTTGATTAAGGTATTGTTTTCCAAGGGCAGGAATTATACTGAACAGGATAAACTCCGTTTGCTGGAGTTCGAGTCCGAGATCATCCGCATGATCCTGCCGATTTATAAAAAGCTCGCCGAAAATGGTCAGATAGAACTGTCGGTAAGCCCCTATTTTCATCCGATCTTGCCGCTGCTTTGCGATACCGAATCGGCGCGGATCGCCCGCCCGGGGATTTCCCTGCCCAACAATCGGTTCCGGCACCCCGAAGACGCCCAGTTGCAGGTTCGGCTGGCGATCAATTATTTTTATGAACGCTTCGGTTTCTATCCCAAAGGGATGTGGCCGTCGGAAGGTTCGGTCTCCGAAGAAATTGTCCCGATACTTGCCGATGCCGGAATCAGCTGGATCGCCACCGATGAAGAAATCCTGGCCAAAAGTATCGGTCGGGGTCTGCGCCAGGCCGGTGATAATTCTCTGACGGACGAGGGCGATTTGTATAGGGCATATAAGATCACGGTGAACGGCCGCAGCTTGAACGTTTTTTTCCGCGACCACGCCCTGTCGGATCTAATCGGTTTCGTTTATTCGAGGATGCCAGCCGATGATGCCGCGGCCGATTTTATCGGCAGGCTCGAGGCGATAGAAGCCAATTTGAATCGAAAAGGAAAAGGAGAGGCCGTTGTCAGCATAATTCTCGATGGTGAAAACGCTTGGGAGTATTTCCCCAAAGATGGCCATGATTTCTTGAACCGGCTTTATGGCAGGCTTTCCGAACATCCCACGATTAAAACCGTAACGTTTTCCGAGGCGCTCTTTGCCGACCCAATGCCCGTATCTCTGGAGCGTCTGCATCCAGGGAGCTGGATAAATCATGATTTCAGTGTTTGGATCGGCCATAAGGAAGACAATAAGGCATGGGACTTGCTGTATGACGCCCGCATGAAACTCGAACAGGCGGCAGAAAAAGACGGAAATTATCAAACAGCGTTGAAAGAAATACTTATCGCCGAGGGTTCTGATTGGTGCTGGTGGTTCGGCGACGAACACCACAGCCCCGATAACGACCTGTTCGATCAGCTTTACAGGTCTCATCTAAAAAACGTCTATACGCTGCTTAATCTGCCAGTACCGCCAGCGTTGTCGAGGCCGATTCGCACGAATTTCGTAATGGCTCACTTGACCGAGCCGATTGATTTTATCAACCCGGTTATCGACGGCCGGCTCACTCATTATTACGAATGGGCGAATGCGGGATCTTTCGATTGCCGTAAGGCCGGCTCGACGATGCACAAAGCCGACCGGAAATTAAGACAGATTTTTTATGGCTACGGCCGCGACGGCTCCATTCATATCCGGATAGATCCGGCGGCGGCGGTCGATCTTAATGACTTGGATTTCGATATTGAATTCAGCGTACCCGAAGGCCTGATCGTGGCCATCAGGTCCGGCAAGGCCGAAGCTAACAAGGCGGTTGAAAAAATCGTTTGTAAGACCGATAAGATTCTTGAGTTGACGATAAAATGCCCAGCCATAACGGGCGAAAATTCCTCGATGCTGGTACGGGTTTTGGAAAAAGGTGTGGAAATGGAAAAATGGCCCACTGTGGACAATATACCGATTAGACCGGATCTGGCGCAAAAGTTGTTCTGGGCGGTTTAGGGACGATTTTTTATGTCCTATAAGATATATTATGTATCATAATTTCGCAAACTCTTAATCGCCCTGCTCCCCCTTTATTTGACTACAATATTGACTAATTTCCCAGGAACCACTATTTCCCTGACAATCTCTTTGTTTTCCAGATATTTGCCGACATGCTCGTTCGACTTGACGGCTTTCAGCAGCTCCGCCTCTGATATTGACCGGGCCACCTCCACCGTCCCGCGCAGTCGGCCGTTGACCTGTACCGCAATCGTGGTTTTATCCAATACGAGCGCCTCTTTGTCATAATCAGGCCAGCGGCAATTGAATACCGAGTCGCGATTTCCAATTCGCGACCAGAGCTCCTCCGCCAGGTGCGGCGCCAGCGGAGCCAGCAATTTTATATATTGAGCGAGGGCATAATCGAATAAGTCGTCGGTGTTGCCGTTTTCCGAACGTTTATAAAGAAGGTTCAACAATTCCATCATCGCCGCGATCGCGGTATTGAAATCAAGCGATTCGATATCGGCCGCCACTTTTGCTATAGTATGATTCAAGCAATACTTTAACTCTATGTCCGAACTTATTATTGAATTATATGATATATTGACGCCACGACGGGCATTTTGAGCCTGTTTTTCATACAGCCGATAAATCCTGCCGAGGAATCTGGCCACCCCGTTAATACCCGAATCGTCCCAATCTCCTCCATCGGAATAAGACCCCATGAACATCAAATAGCATCTGAAAGTGTCGGAACCGTACTTTTCGATAAAACGATCGGGGTTGATTACATTCCCTCTCGACTTTGATATTTTTGCCCCATTGTTGGTGATTATCCCTTGATGGCGCAGTTTCAAAAACGGCTCATCGAAATCTATCAGCTTCATATCGTAAAGGCATTTCACGATAAATCTGGCGTACATCAAATGCATTACCGCGTGCTCGGCGCCGCCGACATAAAAATCGACAGGCAGCCATTTCTTGACGAGCTTATCGTCCCAGGGTCTGTTATCAAGATGCGGATTGAGATAGCGAAGAAAATACCATGATGAATCGACGAAAGTGTCCATGGTTTCAGTCGATCGTCTGGCCTTGGCCTTGCATTTCGGACAATTGGTATAGAGAAACTGCGATGATCGCGCCAGTGGTGATTCGCCGGTCTCGGTCGGCCGAAAATCATTGATCTCGGGCAGGACTATCGGTAGTTCACTTTCAGGCACCGGAACTTCGCCGCAGTTGTCGCAGAAAACCATAGGAATCGGCGCACCCCAATAACGCTGCCGCGATATCAGCCAATCCCTAAGGCGATAACTGACGGTTTTCCGGCCGCGCCCGATTTGACCGAGCCGGGCATTGATTTTTTCGATCGCCGTACCGCTGTCGAGACCATCGAATTCCCCCGAATTGACCAGCAAACCGAATTCCTCGTAGGCGCCCCTGGACAGGTCTATGGTTCCGCCGTCCTTGGGTCTTATCACCTCGCGGATGGGCAAATTGTATTTTTTGGAAAATTCCCAATCCCGTTGATCGTGACCGGGCACGGCCATCACCACACCTGTCCCGTACGAGGCCAGGACATAATCGGCTATCCAGATGGGAAGCCGTTCGTTGTTTATCGGATTGATCGCAAAGGCTCCGGTGAACACTCCGGTTTTTTCCCTAACGACGGATAAGCGGTCGATTTCGGTCGCCTGTTGCGCCCTGTTTTTATAATCGTTTACCTCGGCCGTCCGGGCCGGCTCGGTTATTTTATCCACCAGATGGTGTTCCGGCGCCATCACCAGATAGGTCACTCCAAAAATAGTATCAGCCCGGGTCGTAAATACCGGTAACGGCAAACCGGATTTTTCCTCGATAAAGACGATTTCGCTTCCCTCGGATCGGCCAATCCAATTCTTCTGCATCGTTATCGTTTTTTCGGGCCAGTCGAGCCGGCTATGGCCCTCAAGAAGGCGGTCGGCATACGCCGTTATTTTGAAAAACCATTGCACGAGATTTTTCCTGGTGACAAGCGTATCACACCGTTCGCACTTTCCCTCACGCGCCTGCTCGTTCGCCAAAACCGTGTGGCAGTTCGGGCACCAGTTTACCGGAGCCTCTTTTCTATAAGCAAGGCCGTTCTGATAAAGCTTCAGAAAGATCCACTGCGTCCATTTATAATACGACGGATCGCTGGTCAT
>CAZHVC010000093.1:0-6809 GCA_964535765.1 uncultured Ignavibacteria bacterium
TTCGAGGGAGTTCGCAATCGCTTTGCCGGCTTCTTTCCAGCCCATGTATTCCAACATCATCACCGCGGACAGGATCAGCGAACCGGGGTTGACCATATCCTTATCGGCGTATTTGGGAGCGGTGCCGTGGGTGGCCTCGAATAAGGCGACGAAGTCGCCGATATTGGCCCCCGGCGCCATCCCTAACCCTCCGACCTGGGCCGCACAGGCGTCCGACAGGTAATCGCCGTTCAGATTGGGCGTGGCCAGGACGTCGTATTCATCGGGACGCAGCAGAATCTGCTGGAACATCGAGTCGGCGATTCTGTCTTTGATCACAACCTTGCCCTCAGGTGGTTGTCCGCCATACTTCTGCTGAACCTCGGTTTCGGTAATCGTCTTGTCGGGAAATTCTTTGGCGGCAAGTTTGTATCCCCAATCGCGGAACGCACCCTCGGTGTATTTCATGATGTTGCCCTTATGTACAAGGGTCACCGAACGACGGTTATTCTCGATAGCGTATTTGATCGCCTTTCTTACCAGTCGGCTGGTGCCGGTAACCGAAATCGGTTTCACCCCGATCCCCGAATCGCTGCGCAGTTTGACTTTCATTTTGGTCTTCAGAAAAGCGATGATTTTTTTGGCTTCGGCGCTCCCTTTCGGCCATTCGATTCCGGCATAGACATCCTCGGTGTTCTCACGGAAAATCACGACATTGAGTTTTTCGGGGTTTTTCACCGGCGACGGCACGCCGCTGAAATAGCGGACAGGCCTGACGCAAGCATAAAGGTTGAGAACCTGTCTCAAGGTTACGTTCAGCGACCTGAAACCGCCGCCGACCGGAGTAGTCAGCGGCCCTTTGAGAGCCACCACGAATTCTTTTATCGCATTCAGAGTATCCGGCGGCAGGATATCGCCATAAATCGAAAGCGCCTTTTCGCCGGCGTGAACGTCGAACCAGGCGATACGCTTTTTACCTGAATAATATTTTTCTACGGCGGCGTCAACCACCCTACGGGTGGCTTTCATTATATCCCTGCCGATTCCGTCCCCCTCTATAACGGGAATGATTGGATCATCCGGCACCACCATCTTGTTATTGACCACCTTGATCGGTGTGCCGGGTGGGACAGTTACTTTCTTGTACCTTGCCATAATGTCTCCATTTCTTAAGCTTTGCTTAGCTTTATATCACCGATAAGCGTCCGGCCGGTGATTTTCAATTTTGCGGCGGCCTGCGGAAAGTTGTCATCGACATGTTTCAAGCGCGGGACAAACCCCTCGAACACCTTTCCCCCGCAGGCAACCGAACCCGCCAGGCAATTGAATTCGACCGAGACCGGACAATCGGGGGCGACCAGAAAATCTACGTCTCCAATCAACACCGAAGCGTTTATCGGCCATTCGCCCGGACTCAACCTTGAGTTCCGCAAATCGATCACGATATCGCCGACCAGCAGCGATTTATCGAGCGGGCCGGAAATGCATTCCATCCCGGCTACCCGTATATCGCCGAACGCACCGAGAAATGCGGAGTTCGAATCCGTCGATCGGCCGTCGGAAGATCCCAATTCGTCGGTTAGGTTCGTGTTTTCCCCTTTGCCGGGCGATAAAATTATCAACAAACCGATCAGCACCAGAATCAAGGGCCAGAAATTGCGGAACATTTTGCCGAAGTCAATATCGATCCAGGCCAGTGAATCGAATAATAGCAGCACCCCGACCAGCACTATAAGCAATCCACCGATCAGATTGCTTTTCATCTGCCGCCCCCCCGGTCTGATACTCGCGCATCACTCAATTCGCATTCCAATCAGGCAAATCGGTTTGAAAAAGCACTATTTAATAGCCGAGCACTTTCAACATATCTTTGTAAACGGCGCCGGATTTTTGCAGCGCGCTCAGGTCATCTTTGGAAAGCTTCAGCTCGATCACTTTTTCGACTCCGCCGGCACCCATGATGACAGGCACACCGATATACATATCTTTGAGGCCGTATTGACCGTTGACATAGGCAGAGGCGGGAACCAGTCGCTTTCTATCGGTCAGAACGGCATCGATCATATCCACCGTGGCCGCAGCCGGGGCATAGAACGCCGAACCGGTTTTGAGCAGCTTGACGATTTCCCCTCCCCCGTCGCGGGTGCGATCGGAGATGGCTTTGATCCTGTCGGGGGGGATAAGTTCGGTGATCGGGATTCCGGCCACGGTGGTGTATGACGGCAGCGGGACCATCGTATCTCCGTGTCCGCCCAATACCATCGCCTGCACATCGGTCGGCGAGACGCCGAGTTCCCAGCCGACGAAAGTTCTGAATCTAATCGAATCAAGGATTCCCGCCTGCCCGAAAACCCTGTTGGGCGGAAAGCCGGTTTTTTTCCAGGCATGGAAGGTCATGATATCAAGCGGGTTGGTTACGATAAGCACGAATGCTTTCGGGGCATATTTTTTGATATTTTCGGCCACCGGGCCGACGATTTCGGCGTTCTTGTTGATCAAGTCTTCACGGGTCATTCCCGGCTTGCGAGGAAATCCGGCCGTCACTACGACCATATCCGAGTCGGCCATTGCACTCATGTCGTCGGTGCCCTCGACTTTCAGGTCATAATTCAAAAGCGGTCCGGCCTGGGATAGATCGAGCGCTTTCCCTTTGGGCATATCGGGAACCACGTCGATCAGCATTATGTCACACAGATTCCGTTGAGCCAGATACATCGCCGTCGATGCACCTACATTACCGGCACCTACGATACTCACTTTCTTTCTCATTCCAATCTCCTTCTTTACGATTATTCACCGATGAGTTTTTTGCATTTGCGCTTCAAAAGGGTCAGGTCCGCTATCGCCGTCAAATCCCGTAATCGTCGCTCGATCAATAAATCGGTCATCGAAAACAAACACCCATTAACGCACAGGGATAGGCACGGAATAGCCGGCATCCTCCAGAACGGCCACCTCGGCCTCTTTTCCGACAATTTCATAGGCCGCGGCCAATGCGGCGGCCAGGTCGCCGAATGGTTCAAAATATACTTTCGCCGGAATGGTCCAGTCAAGCTCGGTAACGTAAAAAATGCGGAAATGCTTCAATTGCCTGGCGGTTTTAATCAATTTATGCATCCCGAAAGAATCATCGAGAATCCCTTTTCCCAGAGCCGACTCCGGGGTTGGATATTTTTCAGCCAATCTGATGAAATAATCCGAACCGACACCGCCGCGGCAGGCCCCCATGACGATCAGAACGCCGCCGTCTGCGGTCATAAGTCCGCCGTTTTCCTGGGCTTTCTGCAATTGATACAAATTCTCATCGAGCGGCGGTTCGCAACAAGCGATTACAATTTCATATTTGCGCGGGACTGCGATGGTGTAAATTTTTTCCGCCTGACGGCAGGCCTGTGCGAAAGCGGTTCGAAGCTCATCGGCATAGAGATCGACGATATCCAGATTGCGGTCCGTTATGCATTGGATCCCATAAATCCTTGGGTGACTCAACAGATCCAGCGCCTCTTCAAGATCGTTGTGCAAAGGATTATCGTCGAGCCTCAATAATGCCGCCTGAGGATCTTTGGCCAGGCGATGATTGGCCATTATGGTGGCAAGGGAGGCAAGACCGGGGATTATCGATTTGCGGCCGCCGGTGAATCCGGCGAAAAAATGCGGTTCAACGGAATTCACGGCCAGAATCAGTTCCGATTCGACGACTGCCCGGTTCAGCAAAACCGGCGTTCCTCTCGATGTGGTTCCGATATCCACCATGGCTGCCTCGTCGAAACAGTCATGGACGATTATTCTGTCCTCCAGTTCAAGAAAAGCCGCACCGAAAATCCGGCTCAACCCGGCCCGATCGGGCGGGCGATGACTTCCCGTGGCCACTGCGAATTCTGCCTTCGGAAAGGTCGAGCGCAGAAACGGCAAAAAAGACATCAAAGGAGTGCGCCGGAACGCATCATTGACGATCACCAGGGTCTTGGCCGAGGAATATTTTCGGGCGATATCCGATAAAGAGCTTTCCAACCGCTGATTGATTTCCGAATCGGACAATGCCGGCGGAAAATTGCAGCGAAACCTACCCCCGAGTTTCGCCACGTCTGCCGATTGAAGTCGCCCGCCGTATGGCAGCAATATTTCCATCAGCCGAAAAAGAAGCTGATTTCGATTTCGGCGTTCTGCGGTGAATCGGAAGCGTGCACCGAGTTTTTGGTCAGGCTGACGCCGAGATCATGCCTGATCGTGCCGGGAGCCGCCTTGGCCGGATCGGTAGCCCCGATCAACTGACGGACCTTATCGAAAGTTTCGCCATCGGATTTGATCACCATCGGCACTATCGGTCCGGATGACATATAGCGGCACAACTCATCGAGAAACGGCTTCCCCTCGTGTACGGCGTAGAACCTGCGGGCTTCGGCGTAGTCGAGTTTGACCATTTTTAAGGCGGCGACAATGAATCTCGCTTTTTCCAGTCTTGAAATGATTTCGCCGATGAGATTTCGTTCGACCGCATCGGGTTTGATAATCAGCAGCGTGCGACCCATCAGACTTCCACTTTTTTCATCGCCTTTTGGGCCATTTCGAAACCTATCGCACAAGCCTGCTCATTAACCTTTTCGGTCCCTTTGGGCACGCGGGCGAGCACCGATTTCACGAACGACTCCTTTCGGCAAATGCCCGAAAGTACCACGCAGGCGGCAGTCGAGACCACATTCGTCACGATCGTGGTCCCCAGCTTTTCTTTGGCCGTATGAGTAAAAGGGAGGGCATAAATGTTTTTCACCGGCGGCGGCTGTCTGACGATATCCGAATCGACGACCAGTAAGCCGTCGGCTTTCAAGGCATCGACATATTTATCGCAGGCATCCTGAGTCAGCGCAAGCAGAAGATCGAGTTTAGACGGCTTGGGAAAATATATTTCACCATCCGAAACAACCAAGTCCGAGCGTGAGGAGCCGCCCCGGGCCTCGGGGCCGTAGCTTTGGGTCTGGGTTACGTTTTTACCCTCGTATATGCCGATGGCCTCCGCCAGCATCACGCCGGCCAATACCAGCCCCTGCCCGCCCGAGCCGGATAATCTAATTTCATATCTTTCATCACTGCCGGATTTCGCCATATTTCACCAGTGTTTATTCTTCTTGTGGTTTCGTTTTCGTCTCATCATTGGTTTCCGTAGCATTCAAACTGGGTTCCTTGACCCTATCGATTATTTTCTGATAGGATTCAATGTATTCCGGCCGTTGTGCATCATGAAGCACACCGATCGTAATTTTGCCCTCGAGCTGCTCCGGCGGCAATTTGGCGGCCGTGGAAACGGGAATAGCCAGATCTTTTTGGGCTTGAATCATCCGAACCGCCGTGCCTTCCTTGTTCAAACGGCCATACTGCGTATGACAATTCGACATCGCCTCGACGACCGAAAAACCTTTTTTGGTCAGGGCCTTCTCGATCAGACTCGAAAGCTGCGTGGCATGATAAACGGTGCTGCGGGCCACGAACGTGGCTCCCGAACTGATGGCGAGGCGGCAGGTATCGAACGGCTGTTCCAAGGTCAGATAAGGAGCCGTCGAGGCCTTTTTGTTCAACGGCGTGGTAGGGGAATATTGACCGCCGGTCATACCGTAGATATAGTTGTTGACCACGATTACGGTCATTTCGATATTGCGCCGGCAGGCGTGAATGAAATGATTACCCCCAATCGCAAGGATGTCGCCGTCGCCTGAAATAACCACTACCTTCAGTTTTGGATTGGCCAATTTCACTCCGGTGGCGAACGCAATCGGCCTGCCGTGGGTGGTATGAAGAGTGTTGAAATCGACGTATGCCGGAATGCGCGCCGTGCAGCCGATTCCCGAAACGAGGGCGATATTGTCTTTGCCGATTTCCAACTTGTCCACCGCCCGGATGAAGGCTCCCAGGACGATCCCGATGCCGCAGCCGGGACACCATACGTTGGGGAAATCCATATTTGGCCTGAGATATTTATGGGCGATATCCGATCTTTGAGCCATCAATGCTCCTCTCTTATCTTATTGAGAATCTGGTCGGGGGTCATCAGATCGCCGTCATACCTGAACAAACCGACAACTCTTACTCGATCCTTGACCACCCGTCTGACTTCCCCGATCAATTGCCCTTGATTCAACTCGGCGACGATCACCGCTTTGGCGTTTTTCGTCGCTTCATAAAGCTGCTTATCAGGGAACGGCCAGATGGTGACGGGTTGAAATAGGCCGACGCGCCACCTTTTCCGGCGGGCCGCGCCTATCGCCTGCAAAGCGGCCCTGGCCACGGACCCATAGGCGAAAACAACCACGCGGGCATCATCGATTTGATAAGTGCGGAAATCGGCCATCTCATCGGCGTGCCGTTCGATTTTCAACTTGAGCTTGTCCAATTTGGCGGCTATCGCCTGATTGTTTGCAGTGGGAAATCCTCGTTCATCGTGCGTCAATCCCGTCAGGTGAAACCTATAACCCTCGCCGAAACTGGCCATCGGTGAGGTGAAATCGGGGGTAATCTTGAAATGTCGATACCATTCCGGGGGGACGTTCGGCCGGACTCTTTCCACTTTCGTCACGGTGTTGAAATCGGGAAGTTCGACCAGCTCGCGCATATGACCGATCACTTCGTCCGAAAGCACGATCACCGGACTGCGGAATTTTTCGGACAGATTGAACGCCTTGACCGTGACATCGAAACAATCTTTCACCGACGACGGGCAGAGCACGATCGGGAAATAATCGCCGTGGGTTCCCCAATAGGCCTGCATTACATCGGCCTGCGATACTTTCGTCGGCAAACCTGTCGAGGACCCGCCGCGCATCACGTCCACGACCACACAA
>CAZHVC010000094.1:0-6785 GCA_964535765.1 uncultured Ignavibacteria bacterium
GGCAAAATCCCCATATTCGGCCCATCAGTGGTCAATTTCGGCCACTTTTCGGTAAGGTATAATCACCAGCAATTCAATCAATTAGCGGACTCTGACAAAAAACCGTTCAGACGGCCCATTTAATGCACTCAAAAGGCGCGGTTGAAAGGATAAGTAAAGCGATTAACGATAAAAGCCGGGAGGTCAAGGATGAGTAAAGGGTTAAGAAACGTATTATCGGTATTAAGCGTCGTTGTCTTGATCGGTGGCCTGTTCTACGGCTGTTCTTCCACGCCGCCGACCGGTTTGCCGGAAACGGACAATTCGAGTTTGCAGAGAACCTTATTGGTGGCGGATGCGGCCGTTGTGTCAAAATTGGTTGACGTATTATCCGCCCCGGATTCGTTACTTGTCAATAACGTGGCCGGCAGCCACAAGTTCAAGGTTCCCAAGAATGGTTTGAATGCGGCCGCCGTCATCAGTATCAAGATAGGCCGCGAGGTCGTATTAGGCAAAGACGCCATCGTTTTCGAATTCGGTCCTGACGGCTTGGTTTTCGACAAAGCGGCCACGCTCGAGTTTGACCTTGGGGATCTCAATGCCGCAGCCAAGTCCGTCAGCCTGTATTATTATGACCCGTCTTTAGCCGGCTGGTTTTACCAGGGAACGGCTGACGCGGTTGATGGCAAGGCAAGTTTCAACATTTACCATTTCAGCAAGTACGCCATCGAATAAGGTCGAACCTAAACGAGGAGGTTGAACAAAAGGCCGCCTTTGTCCGGGGCGGCCTTTCCGTTTGGACGTTTCGTACCTGACAATTAATCAGCGGACCGGTACGATCTCGATACGACGATTCTTGTTTCTGCCTTCGGGGGTGTCGTTGTCGGCTATAAAATGGCTCTTGTCCTCGCCGTACCCTTTGGCCGTCATTCTGTCTGCGGCTATCCCTTTTGCGGCAAGATAGGCCAGGATCGCCTCCGCCCTCTCCTGAGATATTTTCAGATTGGTGCGGGCGGAGCCGAGCGCATCGGTGTAGCCATTGATTTCGATCCGGATATCGGGGTAAGCCATCAGACTGATGGCCAGCTCGTCGAGTTGCTTTTTGGCCTGCTCGTCCGGTTCCACCGAATTCGGCTGGTAATTGATGTTCAGCGTTATCTTGTCGGAGACGGGCTTGGCCTGGGGGCAGCCGCTGCTGTCAACGGCGACACCGGCGGGTGTGTTCGGGCACTTATCGAGGCCGTCCGGCACGCCGTCGCCGTCGTTGTCGACAGCCACGCCGTTGGAATCGACGACGGCTCCGGCCGGCGTATTCTGCTGCTGATCGCGATAGTCGGGCACGCCGTCCTTATCGGAGTCGAGCGGACAGCCGAAAGCATCTATAGGAGCTCCCGCAGGAGTCTCCGGGCATCGATCAAGGCCGTCGTAAACGCCGTCGGCGTCTGAGTCTATCGGGCAGCCGGATAGATCGACGCGGGCGCCGGCGGGGGTTTCGGCGCATTTATCGAGGCCGTCATACACACCATCGGCATCCGAGTCGAGCGGGCAGCCGTGCTGATCGACTATTGCGCCTATCGGCGTATCGGGGCAGCGGTCATACTTATCCTTGTAGCCGTCCTGATCGGTATCTTTGGGCGCTCCGAAAACATAAGAAAGACCTATGCCCGTTTCCAGCAGGGAGATGAAGGGGCGATTGGCCGGTTTGCCGAAATCGGGGACGCCGATAAAATCGGCCGGCACGTCGTTGGACAGATTGGCCAGCAGATAAGCGAACCTTCCCCCGATATCGAGGGTAAAACTTTCGCCGAGCCAGAAATTGAAACCGGCTCCGCCGCGACCGCTGATATCTTTCATAGAATAAGAATCACCGCCTTGGATCGGCTCGATCTTCGCCAGGTCGATGCCGACTCCGGCGAGAATATAGGGCTGGATGCTGCCGTTCGGGTTGAAATAGACCTGTCCGGTCAGGGTTATCGGGATTGCCGTCCATTTGGCCGAGGCGTTTTTCTTGTCGCTCAACTTGAAAGACTGATCCTCTACAGCCGCACTGTCATCGTAGGCGGACCAGTAACCGGCGCTGAGACCAAGGACGAAACTTTTGCTGAATCCATATTTCAGGTCGAGTTCGCCGCCGAGCCCCATCATGAACGGCTCGATCGCCGAGCGGGGGGCGGGCGGTGCGTAGTCCGATCCCTTGACCATAGGCGAAAACAGGGGACCGCGCAGGCCGATACCGAATCGTCCGTTCCATTCGACCGCTCCGACCAGCGCGGGAAAAATAGATAATCCTACCGCGATGATGATCGCTCTGCTTTTCATTTCACCCTCCGTGCCGAACTTGATGTTCGGCGAATAGAAATATCCTGTCTAATTATTTCGGCACAATTTTCATTTTTAAGCGTCGGGCGGCGTCCGTCCGTTGATCGCCGTTCGGTTGCGGCGCCGTCGAGTCGAAACGAAATCGCCCGGACAGAGACACCTTTCCGATCACCTTTCTATCATGGCCTCGCTATGCGCCCCGGTTGAGATATATTTTATCTTCACCCCAAGCCGGTCCTGGATAAATTCGAGATACGACCGCGCTTCGGCAGGCAGCGATGAATAATCGGTTACGTTTGAGGTGTCGGCCGACCAGCCCGAGAGGGTCTCGTAGATCGGTTCCGCCTTTTCCAAAAAGGCGCTGTTTACCGGCGGAAAATCGTGAATTTTGCCATCGCTGCGGTAAGCGATGCATACCTTGATTTCGTCCAGACCGTCGAGCACATCCAGTTTGGTGACGACAATTCCGTTGACGCCGTTGATGAACGCGGTTCTGCTTATGGCCGCAAGATCGAGCCAGCCGGTTCGTCTTGGCCGGCCGGTTGTGGCTCCGAATTCATGGCCGCGTTCGCGCAATTTGTCCCCGATAGAATCGTGCAGTTCGGTGGGAAAAGGCCCATTGCCCACCCGGGTCGCGTAGGCCTTGATTACTCCCAGCACCTGACCCTGCATTCCCGGAGGAATTCCCAAGCTGCTGAAAAGTCCGCCGATCGTCGTGCTCGAAGCGGTGACGTAAGGATAGGTGCCCAGCGCAAGATCAAGCAGCGAACCTTGAGCCCCCTCGAACAGGACTTTTTTGCCCATGGCGGCCGCTTGGCGCAGTTCGGCGGTGACGTCGGCGACCAGATCCGACATCCTGTCGGCTATTGACCACAACGATCCAAACAGATTTTCGGCCGAAAGCAGCTCGGGTTGGCCGACCGATTGCAATTCGGCTTTTTTGCGCAAAAGAAAATTTTCCACACTGCGTTTGAGATAGGCCCGATCCGACAGGGCACCGGCGATTATCCCGAGACGCAGCGCTCTATCGGCATAGGCCGGTCCGATTCCCCGGAGCGTGGTGGCGATCGCCGAGGAGCTATCGAGCGTTTCCAGACGGCGATCGATCGCCTTATGCTGAGGCAAAACCAGATGAGTGCCATAATCGATATAGATTCTGCCGTCGGTTTTTATTCCGCTTTCCCGGACCAGATTTATTTCCTCAAGCAGCGCCCAGGGATCGCAGACTACGCCGGAACCGAGATAACAAATCGTATGCGGCTGGATTATGCCGCTGGGGAGAAGGTGCAGGACGAATTTGCCCTTGTCGGTGACCACCGTATGGCCGGCGTTGGCCCCGCCGCCGAAACGGACCACGATATCGGCCTGCCGACATAAAAAATCGACGACCTTTCCTTTGCCCTCGTCCCCCCACTGGAGTCCGAGCACGGTCATGTTGTCGGGATTCACGATTCGAGCAGCTCCGAAATTTTCCGTCTCAACTGCATCACGCCGGTACCATCACGAGCGGAACAGATTATCAGATTTCGGCTGTCCGTGTCAAGGTCTCCGATAATATTTTCAGCCATCGAGATTCGCTGTTCCCGATTGAGCTTGTCCGCTTTCGTTAAAGCCCAGATTATCCGCAATTTGAGTTGAGCCGTGTATTTTATCAATTCCCGGTCGCTATCCATCGGCCCGTGCCTGATATCGATCAGGTGGACCACGCCTTTTACCCCTTTGGCATGTTGGAAATAATACTCGATCAAATCTTTCCAGGCTTTTTTCTCCTCTGCGGCCAATTTAGCGTAGCCGAAGCCGGGCAGATCGACGAAAAGAAATTTGCCGTCGATTTCATAGAAATTTATGGATCTGGTTTTGCCCGGGGTTTTGGCGGTTTTGGCCAGATTTCTACGATTCAGAAGTTTGTTGATCAGGCTCGATTTGCCGGCGTTGGAGCGGCCGACGAAGGCGATCTGGGGAAGATTCGAGCGTGGAAATTGTGAAATTTCGAAACACGAACAAAGGAATTTGGGATTAATAAAGCTGGTCATGTGCAGAGCCGACAGGGTTGTCCGGTCCGGACCCATGTAGCGGTGAATTTTTTGTTATTGGTATATCCGCGGCCATAGAAAACCGGAAAGTCTCCTTGAGGCCAGGAACATATTCGGCCTCGATAGCGACCGTCGGTCAGGCTCTTTTTTTCTTTTCGCCGTAAACGTATTCCGGCTCGGCTTTTCCCTCGATCACTTCCCGGCCGATTATGATCTTTTCGAGCCCTTCCTGCGATGGTGCGTTGAACATGATTTCCATCATCGCCGACTCGAGAATCGATCTGAGCGCCCGGGCGCCGGTATGCCGTTTCAGGGCGATATCGGCCACGGCCTCGACCGCCTCGTCCTTGAAAACCAGCTCGATATTTTCCTGCCTGAAGTATTCTTTATATTGCTTGATCAAGGCGTTTTTCGGTTCGGTCAAAATTTTCTTGAGGGCGGCGAGGTCGAGTTCGCCGAGAGCCGAAACCACCGGCAGGCGTCCTATTATTTCCGGAATAAGGCCGAATGCATGAAGATCCTCGTATTCTATTTGGGCGAGCAGTTCATTAGTGGCCTCGGTCAAGGGTCGGCTGTCGGCCTTGAAGCCGATGATTTTTTTGCCCAGCCTGCGGGCCACAATTTTGTCGAGCCCCTCGAATGCCCCGCCGCAGATGAACAAGATATTCCGGGTATCGACATGGATCATTTCCTGCTCGGGGTGTTTACGGCCGCCTTTCGGGGGAACGGCGGAGATCGTCCCCTCGAGAATTTTCAGCAGTCCCTGCTGAACGCCCTCGCCGGAAACATCCCGGGTGATCGACGGCGAATCCATTTTTCTGGCGATTTTGTCGATTTCGTCGATATAAACGATTCCCACCTGGGCGGCCTCGACGTCGTAATCGGCGGCTTGCAGCAGCCTGACTAAAATGTTTTCGACGTCTTCGCCGACATATCCCGCCTCGGTCAAGGTGGTGGCGTCGGCGATCGTGAAGGGGACCTGAAGCATTTTGGCCAGTGTTTGAGCCAGCAAGGTCTTGCCGGTTCCGGTCGGCCCCACCAGCAGGATATTGGCTTTTTCCAGCGGGGCGGCGTCGGGGTCGGCGTTCCGATTCATTATTCGCCGGTAATGATTGTACACCGCCACAGCCAAAGTTTTCTTGGCCCGCTCCTGGCCGATTACGTAATCGTCGAGAAATTTCTTTATCTGTCTCGGTGTCGGGACATCGATCAGCGGTGGGGTTTTGTATTTTTTCTGGTTTAGTATATTGGTGCAGACGCTGACGCATTCGGCGCAGATCGAAGCGTTCGGAGCGGAGATAAGCTGAACCCTATTGGTGGCCGGGCGGCCGCAAAAACTGCAGAAATCTTTGGGCAGCCTCGGCGGCTGTTGTTGGTTACTTTTTCTGGGCATAAAGACTTCCTATTTCATGGCCGCAGGGCAAACCAAATGCTTTTTGGAGGTGATTTTCCTGGGCTATTTGGGTCTTCTTTCAAACACCTCATCGACCAAGCCGTACTCTTTTGCCTCATCGGCCGACATGTAGTAATCACGATCGGTGTCTTTCAATATCTTTTCGATCGGCTGACCGGTATGCTTGGCCAGGATTCCGTTGAGCTGATCCTTGGTTTTCAATATCTCCCGGGCATGAATTTCGATATCCGATGCCTGACCCTGATATCCGCCCCATGGTTGATGAATGAGAATGCGCGAGTTTTTCAAAGCCGCCCGTTTGCCGGGAGCCCCGGAGGCCAGCAGCACCGCCGCCATCGAGGCGGCCAGGCCGACACAGGTGGTGTTGATAGCGGGCTTTACGTACTGCATCGTGTCGTAAATCGCCAGACCCGCGGTGACCGCGCCGCCGGGGGAATTGATATAAAGAAATATATCCTTTTCCGGATCTTCGGCCTCGAGAAACAACAATTGAGCTATCACCAGGTTGGCGACATTGTCATCGATCGGCGTCCCGATAAAAACTATCCGGTCCTTGAGCAGGCGGGAATAGATATCATAGGCGCGTTCACCGCGACCAGTTTGTTCCACAACGATAGGGACCAGCGTCTGCATCTGTTTGGACATGCGTTCTCCTTACTGTTTCAGATAATCTTCACGTTTGCCGCAAGAAAATCCAGCACCTTGTTTTCCAGAAGCGTGTCGTCGATTTCCTCGAACCTGCGCGACCGGCCGAGCGCGTCGCGGGCCGCCTCGAATGACATGTCATAGCGGCCGGCGAAATTGCGCACCCAAGCGTCCCGATCCGCTTCGTCGACTTGGATACCCTCCTTGCGGGCGATTTCCAGATAAATCAACTGCCAGCGGATGCTGTCCTCGCCGATTTTTCTGTATGACCGCCTCAATTCCAATTCATCGACATTTTTATAACGTTTCTTGAAATTTTCCGTTGCCGATTTCAAATACTCCTCGACAAACGATTCGGGAACCTCGAACTGGTTGTTTTCGACGATATGCTTGAT
>CAZHVC010000095.1:0-6729 GCA_964535765.1 uncultured Ignavibacteria bacterium
ACTGAATTGTCCGATTTTATCTATATTTTTATGATCGATTGCGATAGGCAAAAGGATTGGCTGCGATGATTCAATGGTTCGAGCATTCCAAACGCGAAAGCCGACAGGACCCCGCTTTTCTACTCAAACGATTTCAGGGAAATTTTCAGCAATTCATCGGTTTGCTCGAAAAAAACTACCAGGCGCTGAAAATTTTGGCCGAAATGGAGGAAAAAGCGCAGGGGAACGCCCATCTCGATCTCAATTATATCAAAAATTCGGTCTCGCTGTTTCGCAGCACGCTGGCCGAAATGATCGATCTGTTGATCTCGATCGGCGGCGAAGACTATTCTTCGCTCTGGAATCGATTACGCCTTATCGAATCGCAAATCGAGTGCGTCATGCCGCTGAGCCAAGTCATCGAAGCCGACGATTACGTTATTGAAATCGCCGATATCGATCGCGGTCGTTCGGGCAGCGTCGGTAACAAGATGGCCCAACTTGGCGAAATCCGTTCGCGGATCGGCTTGGCCGCCCCCGATGGTTTCGCCATTTCCGCCTGGGCCTACAAATATTTCATGGATGCCAACCACCTCGGCGATCGTATAGCTTCTTTGCTGAGCAAGCTTGATCTAAAATCGTTTTCCGAGATCGAACGGACCAGTTCCGAAATAAGCAACCTCATTATATCGGCGCCGCTTCCGAGCGATCTGCTCGAGGCGATACTCGCGGGCAGCGCCAGACTACTCAACCGCCATCCCGGGGCGAGATTGGCCATCCGTTCCAGCGCCATCGGCGAGGATTCGTTTTTAAGCTTTGCCGGCCAGTATGCCACGTTTCTGAACGTCGGCCACGAGGATATTGTCGATTGCTACAAGAAAGTCATTGCCAGCAAATTCAGTCCGCGGGCGATTTATTACTGTCTGAGCCACTCCCTGTCGGAACTCGATATGGCAATGGCCGTCTGTTGCGTGGTGACGATTGATGCCCGGGCTGCGGGTGTGATTTATACTCGCGATCCGGTAAGCCCGACAGCCGATTGCCTGTTGATAAACTCAATCAACGGATTGGGGAAACTGCTCGTGGACGGTCTTATAACGCCGGATTGTTTCCGGGTTTCGAGGTTGGACCGAACGATTAAGGAAACGAAGATTTCCACCAAAAACAAGTATCTTGCCGTTTCACCTAATGGCGGCATAGAAGAGTATGCCGCCGATCATGGCCAGGCCGATTCGCCGTCGATCAACGCCGAAGAAATCGCCCGGCTGGCCGATTTCGCGCTTCAAATCGAGGACCATTACCAATGCCCTCAGGATATCGAATGGGCAATCGATAAGGCGGGGGATATATACATATTGCAGACGAGGCCGTTGCGTCTGTCGCCTTATCATGAAGAGCCGGGCGTTCCCGATTTATCCGGTCGCTCGATTATCGTCAAGGGGGGAACGACGATTTGTCGGGGAATCGGTTGCGGCCCCGTCTTTTTCGCTTCATCGGCGGCCGATCTGGAAAAAATGCCCCGGGGGGCCGTACTGGTCGTTGTCAATCCATTTCCGGGTCTGGTCAGCGTCTTCAAGGACGCCAGCGCTTTAGTCACCCGGCTTGCCAGCGTGGCCAGCCATATGGCGACCTTGACGCGGGAATACCGAATCCCCACCCTCGGTGGAATCGAATGTTTCGACGGCTTTAGAGCGAACGAGACGGTCACCGTCGATGCCAGCGGCCGGGTGGTGTATTCCGGACCGTGTTCGGAGACGCTAAAGGAAAAGCAATTGAGCCGTGGTCTGTTCGATGGATCCGACAGCGTAATCCTGATGCGAAATGTCCTGAAATATATTTCACCCCTTAATATGCTGCATCCGAACGATCCGGAATTCAATGTTGACAATATAAAAACATTCCATGACATAATCCGATTCGTCCACCAGAAGGGGATTGAGGAAATATTCGCCGGCGCCAAGAATCTGCATGGCCGCGAGGGGATAAGCGTGAACCTGAAAAGTCGTATTCCGCTTCAGGTGAGCATTATCTATATCGATCGCGAAATCGCCGGCATGCCGGATCAACCAGCCGAAATCGACGATAGGGCCATCGGTTCGAAACCGATGCAGGCTTTGTGGAACGGTATTTTGACGATCGGCTGGCCGCATCCGATCGAGCCCGCCAAACGGTTTTCCGCCGATGAGACGGTCTCGACTTCGGTGGCCGGTGTGGATAACAGCGAATATTCCGAAAAAAGCTTTGCAATAGTCGGAAAAGAATATATGTTGGTCGGGCTGAGGATGGGCTACCACTTGACCACGATCGAGGCTATGTGCACGGAAATCCCGAATAAGAACCATATCAGAATGCAATACAAAGACGGCGGGGCCGCCCTCGATAGGCGGATAAGACGGGTCAGGCTGATCGAACATATCCTGAGAAGACTTGGTTTCGACAACAAAAGCCGCGGCGATTTCCTGGATTCCAGTCTCGACGGGGTCGAAGAAACCATTACCTTGCATACTCTTTACCTGCTGGGTAAAGTCATCATGATGACCAAACAACTTGATATGGCTCTTTCCAATGACGCCGTCGCCGAATGGTATCGGGACGAAATACTCGAAAAACTTGGTTTCAAGGCGGAAAAGGATTGACGACCGGTTTATGAACAGCTGGAAACTTACCTTAAAAACGGGTGGCCTTTCGGGCAACTCTTCGATCGATTTGTGGCCGCCGTTTTTTTATCGATTGAAATAAGGAGGGACCAATGGAAAAACTGAAGGCAGCCGATATTATGATACCTTTGGATAAATATCCCCATATTCCCTACTGGTACACGCTGCGGCGGGCTATTGTGGAGATGGAAAAATCCGAAATCGAAATCGCCGGCAAAAAGTCTTTGCCACGGGTGGTGTTGATTTTCGATGAAAAGTATCAATTGCTGGGAATGGCCCGACGCCGCGATATCCTCAGAGGTCTCGAATCCGAATTATTGGATACCGGCATGGGCGAATCGAAAGGCCGCAATTATATCTTCAAAACCGATCCCAACTTGTTGGAGCTTGTTTCCGAAAAATGGATTCAGAACCTCAAAGAGCGCGCCGAGCGGCCGGTCAGCGATATAATGCTGCCGATCACCGCCACCGTCGAACACGACGACCATATACTGAAAATCATCTATAACATGGTGGACAAAAACCTCAGCCTGATTCCAGTGGTCAAAGACAAACGGATAGTGGGCGTGGTCAGATCGGTCGATGTCTTTCATGAAATTGCCAAGTTGATTTTATAGACAAGTGGTTGCCCGAAAGAGGATGTGAATGGCGTTTTGGAAGAGGAAAAAATCCGGTCAGAAAATTACCGGCAAAGGTGATCTGCCGCCGATTCCTGGCGAGATATTTCTTGCTTCTCCGGCAAAAAAATTCGACGTGAGCCGCCTGATCTTTATTCTTCTCGGAATCCTGCTGTTCATCGCCGTCTATCTGGCTCCGGCCATGCCCGATGCCGTCGATCCATCAGGCAAGAATTTCGCCCTGACGCGCGAAGGCAAAGCGGCGATTGCCTTATTCCTTCTGGCCGGAACATGGTGGGTTTTCGAGGTCATCCCGATCGGCGTCACCGGTATCGCCATCGGTGTCATTCAGTCGCTGTTCCTTATCAGACCCGCCAAGGCCGCCTTCACCGATTTCATGGATCCATCCGTTTGGTTCATTTTCGGCGCCCTTGTTATCGGCAAGGTGTTTACAAAAACAGGCCTCACTCAACGAATGGCCTATCGTATGCTTATGATGGTCGGTGAGCGCACGAGCATGATTTCTGTCGGCTGTTTCGCCATGACGGCGGTGCTCACGCTTATCATGGCCCACACGGCCGTGGCCGCTACCGTTTTCCCGTTGCTGATGGCTGTTTACGGATTGTATGATGACACCGGCAAGCCATCAAAATTCGGCAAAGGTCTCTTCATGGGGATGGCTTATGTTGCCGGAGCCGGAAGTATCGTTACTTTGCTGGGTTCGGCGCGTGCCCCCGTGGCCATCGGTTTCTTTAATGATATGGCCGGACGAGAAATATCGTTTTTCGAATTGACTTATTACATGTTGCCGCTCGGTTGGGTCATGGTGGTTCTGTTGTGGGCTTTGTTGAGATTGATATATAAACCGGAAAAAAGGACCGTCGACGGCCTTAAAGATAAGGTGGCGACGTTGAACAGCAGGCTGGGGCAAATGACCGGTCAAGAAAAGATTTCGTTGTTGATCGTTTTTGGGGCGATATTTATACTGGCGCTCAGGTCATTCATACCGGCGCTTGGGCCGCTCGACAAGAGCGCCATAATCCTCGTTTCGACGGTGTTGTTCTACCTGTTCGGAATTCTCGATATAAAAGATCTCGAGGAATTGCCCTGGAATATCGCGCTGCTTTTCGGTGGAGCCATGAGTATCGGTTTCTGCCTCTGGCAGACCGGCGCCGCCAACTGGCTTGCGGTAAATTGGCTTGTGCTGTTCGAAAAAGCACACTGGCTGATATTCGTCATCGGAATAGCGGTTTTCGTGATGTTGATGACCAACTTTATAATGAACGTTGCCGCCATTGCAATCAGCCTGCCGGTAGCCCTGGTGATCGCCCAGTATCTGGGAGTGGCTCCCGAGGTCGTGTTTTATTCGGCTCTGGCCACCGCCGGAATGCCGTTTTTATTGCTGGTCGGGGCGGCCCCCAACGCCATCGCCTACGAAAGCAGGCAGTTTTCTTCAGGCGAGTTCCTGTTCACCGGTATTCCCGCCAGCCTGTTGTTGATTGGGGTGCTTACTTTGTTTATTTTGCTGATCTGGCCTTTGATGGGGATGCCGATTTTGATTCGTTGATACCGGTTTGTTCGACACGCCGAAAACGGGCGAATTCCGCCTGGAGGCTCAGTTGTTTTTTAGGAATTGAATCAGATTGGTCCCTTTGTTGGTCAGTCCGAGCTTCTTGCGGATCATTTCCCGATGTTTGCTGACAGTGCCGAGCGTCAGCGACAGCGATCGGCTGATTTCCTTTGAGGTATAACCGCTTTTTATCAGGCTGCAGATTTCCGCCTCGCGCGGAGTTAGTTTCGAATATAACCTGCCGACGCCTCCCGCCGAGGCGGCTATTTCCTGCAACTGATTCTTGAGCAACGTATAATAAGCCATGTTTATGCTGCCATCGCTGTTCAATACCCTTTTCAGCGTGGGCAGCAATACCTGGTCGATATCGTTGGCCAACTGATCTTTCAGTTCCCTTTTTTCCTTTTCGATTATCGACAGGACTTCTTTCAAAGCGATATTGGCCTCGACCAGCGCCTCGTGTTCCCTGGCCAATCTTTCCCGGCTGATTATCTCACGCGTTTTCTTGCAGACTATATCGATCACTTCCTCGAGAAATTCGGCGGTTTCCAGATCCGGACGCGTCCCGTCGAATGGATCGTCAACCGAAAGCCATCCCTCGATATTTCCGCTGTCGTCGATTATCGGCGAAAAAAATTCATCTCCGGAACGCCAACAATTCTCGCCTTTTGCCGGAACGGCCGCCTGGGGTATGAATCTACCGGTGGTCCTATAGTCGAACCCGGCTTCCTCGGGGATGAAATAGGATCGGCTGATTTTGAATTTTATGTCGGTGATTGCTTTCGCCAATGACAGATCGGGAGCCGGCGCCCGTCTCGCCTTTTCGATTACTTCTTTATCGAGTCCGACTTGACCTAAATTGGTGATCTCCCGCTTTTCGTTATGGAACGTCATCACCGCCCGGCGGAATCGGCGTCCCTCTTTGATCGCCCGGCAGCCTAGTTCAAGGCATTCATCTATCGTCTTGGCCGAGCGCAGGCTGTTCAAAAGATTCAAGCGCGCCTGACCGATGAACCTGCTTTTTACCAGACCGGTGATATCGAGGATCGCCCCGAAAGCGCCGGCGTAGCGGCCGTCCGGCGTGATCCTCGGCGAGGCTGATACCAGGATGGTTTTTCTGTTTCCCCGGGCCGTCTTGATCGACAATTCGTACTGAGAACTGACCCCCTTACGTCGCCTGGCCGTTTGCTGTTTTACCAATTCGAACTGGTCGTCATCGAGATAATCGGCCAGAGATTTCCCCACCAGCTCCCGGGGAGAATTCTCCTCGAATATACCGGCGAAAGCCGGGTTGCAGTAGCTTATTATTTCACTTTCGTCGACGGCTCCGAGCCCCTCGAGCACCGAATTGAACAGCGTGTTGTAGCGATTTTCCGATTCCATGATCGCCCGCAATCCCTGATTCTGTTTGGTGATGTCCTCGGTGTAAACGACGACCATGTCCTCGGGCGCATAAACATATGTAACCGCCAAGTCCTTAACCTGGCCCGTCGATTTGTAACAATATTCATATTCCCGTTTGACCGGCGATTTCTTGTCGTAACATTCCCGGATATCCGCCATTATATGAGGCGAATCGCTATATAATGCGCTTAGCGAAATCCCCAGATATTCGGCGATCTTCCCCTCGGTTATATTCACGGCGGCATCATTGAAATCGATCAGGTAAAAATCGTCTTCTCGGCGCTGCCAGGTGTAGGTCGCCATCGGAAAAGCCTTGTAATGCGCCCTCAATCGTTCCTCGCTCTGGCGCAGGCTTTGTTCGGCCTGTATCCGTTCGGTGGCGTCGATCCCCACCACCCAGTCGGCCCAGCCCGGTATCTGATGAAAATTCGAAATATTCCACCACTCGATTATTCTTTGTGTGCCGTCTTTTCTGGTTATCGGACAGTGTCCGACCCTATGG
>CAZHVC010000096.1:0-6645 GCA_964535765.1 uncultured Ignavibacteria bacterium
GCGTAAACTTGCTCGGCCACGAACCCGACAGCGCCCCGCTCTGCCAATAGATATTACCGGTGCTTGCCACACGATAAATATAAACGCTGTTGCCGGATACTTTATTGAACATCACCACATAGCCGGTATCTTTTTTGACCTGCGCCCCGTTGACGAATTTGAGATTCGTCCAATATGACGAATTCGTTCCGGCGAGCGTTTTGTGGTAGGTTGAATCGACAAATGAGCTGTCCGCTCGTCGATAAACGGCCGCCCTGATTACATTCGTGCCGACGGTATCGTCAACAAGCACGCTGACTGAATCGAGATAACCGTTGGTATCGGAAACGACCGAGCCGCCTCTGGGATAGGTCAACTCGTATTTTGACGGCGAGCTCGAATCCGTCACCCCGAAACTATAAAAAGCATCTGCAGATTTGGCGCAGATAATCTTTATTCCGGATACGCTCCCTTGCTTTATTTCCACCGAATAATCGTCGTTGTCGCCGAAATCTTTCGCCTGAAACTTGGTGTCGCCGGTCAAACAATCGATATCATAAACGCTGTCTTCGGCATTCCATCTGGCGAACAGCGTCGGCACCGGCCAGCGGCCGGCGGCGGAATCACTGTAACCCGTGCCGTAATAGTCGTCCAAAGCGAAACTCATCAGCACGGCTTGAGTATCCGCAATAAGCGTCGGTGTATTGGTGAACGGCGACGGGCTCCAAACGCTGTCCGTCTGGTGAGCCGTGATAACCTTATTGACGCTGTCATATGTCATATTCAATATCGTATCCGCAGAAGCCGTTGTCATCCCGACCGTATCGGCCGACCCGAACTGAAACCAATATCTGAAATCCGTCGAATCGACATCGAGGTCGGAATAGACGAGAGACAATCCTCTTGTTTTGTTGGCCTCTCCATAATAGTCATGCCAGCCGAGCAGCAGGTAAATCCTGTCGTTCTGGTCAACCGCACAGCCGCCGTTATATATACTCGGAGCTGTTCGATAATAGCTCGCTACATATCGGCGTGAACTCCAACCGTCGTAACCAGCCCCGTTCCATTTATTGCGTATATAAGCGTAACATGCTTTGCCGGAACCTTCCGTATGTCTGAAAAACATGAACAGATGACCGGCGCTTGTCTTGACCAGTCTTGTGTAAGTCATGGCCGATGCTCCCGTCGGGTCGGGCATCGTATCCCACATCGTTATGTTTATCCCCGAACCGGCTGCATGGGCGCTGTCGGTGCGGTAATATTTACATTGGCCGCTGTGCTCACCGCCTATGATATGAAGCCGGTTGTCCTGCCCGATTATCAAAGCCGGAAAATTGTGGACATCGGTCGCTTCATAGAGCAGCACCCTGCCCGACCACTCACCGGTTGAAAAATTGTATTTATTTACATAGCACAGCTTGCTTCCGATGGAATCCTCGCCCAGATAAGCGGCATACAAAAATCCGTCATGATAGGCCAATTGCTGTGAGCCGTCGAGCGAGCTGTTGAAAGTGGCGTTGCTGTCCAGCACGAAAGTATAGCCTGTCTTGAAAGCGGCGCTCACCGTGTAGCCGACAGGTAAGGCCGAGTGTGCGCCGCCGAACCGGATGTTCTTGCGGTTGACGCATTCGACGATATCCGAATCCAACCCGCTTGCGTAGGTCGGCCATGACGGCGTAACCCCCCAGAAACTATTCCAATCGGACCAAGCCGAGGCGGTCTCCCCCGCTCCGTAAAACGTCCGACAGCGCCACCAATAACGGTAACCGTCCCGCAACTCGTCCATATATGTCGAATCGCCCTTGATTCGATATGTTCGTTCGCCGTTGTTCAAAGTGTCGTTGCCGGCGAAAGTGACCTTGCCGGTATTCCATATCGCCGTCGAGGTGTCGGTGGTGTCTCGGACGACCTGTATCTGATAGCGCCAGCTTGAATCTTTGCCCACCCGCCAAGAGAACATCGGCGTCCAATCGACAAGGTTTGTCGAGTCCGGATTGCCGTAACCGTTGAAATACTTGGACGACGAATCGGTCGAAAAATACTCCGACTGCCAAGTGGTGATTAACAGCGAATCGGGCGCGCCCTGAGCGTACGCCTTGCCGGCCGCCATTCCGGCCGCCGAAATCGTTAACGCGGTCACAATCGCAAAGATCCGACTTACGCCCGACCTTTTCATAAGCCCCCTTTTAATTTTATTAAGCCCGGCGTCCGCCGCCGAAATCTCCGATCGTTTCTCGGGAAAAACTATTGAGCAGCGCGAACGCGTCGGCGCGATATTGCCCGGCCAGTTCGGTCCACGGACCACCATTCGCCGTTCTGTTATCATTTGCCGCAGTTGCGGTCGCTCTCATACGGCAAATAATCGAAACCGCCAAAAAAGTATGGGCGATCGTCAATCGGGCGTCGCCGGAGTCAGCCCGCGCGGGATCGAGATGCGATTGCATCAAGCCCTCGGCTTCGTCGATCGCCGCGGCTATCAACTCATCACCGATAGAGGCCGCATCCGCCTGATAGTCGATCAGCAGATTCTGCCCGCTCTGAATTTGGCCATCGGCCGATCGGCGGATAGTCCCCTTTTCATAATCGATCCGATAATCGGTTCCCGCCCGATAAACCCGGTAGGGCAAATACCATACGACGACCGCAGCCGCCGCGGGAATGGCGCCGCTTTCGATCCGGGTGAGAATTCCGTTATCGTATTCGGCGACGAAATCGACGTTTTCCCGAAATATCCGGCGCAGCGAACCGTTATCGGCGACGACGATCGACTCGGCCGCTATCGCCTGGCGCGCCAGGTGCGCCCGGTTGTCCTGATCGAAAACGACTTCCTCCCGCACCGGTCGATAATCGGTAATCGCTTTAACCGTTTCGCTTCCGAAAACAAGCGCCCGCCTGGTCAAATAAGCCGTTTCCAATCCGGTGAGCCGCAGCTCCTCGTTGCGAACGACAATCGGCGGAATAACCGCGCCCCCGACATGATTTCTGACAAGATCGATCGTCGTGTAACTCATCGCAAGTCATTCTCCATTATTAGCAGATCGACGACTGCCTCGCCGGCGGCTTGCCGATCGCGGCAGATCCGGAATCCGGTTTCATACGGTCGATCCGGCAGATAGCAGTTCGCCTCCGAACGCGGAACAACGATGACGACCGGAGCGACGATAGTCTGCGGCAGAGGATTGCCGAATATATCTGTCAGTTGGTCGAAATTTACGACCTGCTGTTGACCACCCAGCTGGGGAAGGCAGAACATGACCCGGGCCGGGTTGCCGAATTCGGTCATGACCAGCGGGAAATCAACCGCGCTATCAAGTCCATAGACCGGGACGCCCCCCACGATCCAGCGGCGACCGCCCCGCAGATAGTTCAGGGTGTCGTTCATAACGCCTCCGTCATCTTGCTGATCGGCCCGCCGCTATGGGCGGCCGCAATCTGCGAACCGATCGGCGCCGTCGTGAAAGCCCCTTGCGCGCGCAGCCTTATCCAATAATTATATAGGCCATTTACCAGACACGCTTGCCAAGTCGGCGGCGTGCTGTCCAGATCGTCCCATAATAAGACGATTTTGCTTTGCTGATCAAGGTAATAGGCGCCGCCGGCCGGGACGAACTCCACCCAACCGGAACCGTTGAAATATTCCCATACGATATCGCCGCCGGCCGCGGCGGTCGAAAGGGTTATGGCCGCAGTGTAAAATTTCCTTGACTTACCCAGATATAGGCAGTCGCCCGCTGCCCCAAGAAGCGCATTCGATTCGGAATGGTAAACATCTCCGGCCGCGGCGCTGGCGGCCTGGACCGTTTTATCCTCGAACTTGGTCTCCGCCGAATCATCGTAAACCAAAACATCGTCGAAAAAACCTATTCCTCCGAAAAGATCGGATTCGACGAATGCCGCCCCATCGCGCCTGAAAACCACCGGTATCCGGAAAGGACCACCGATTATTTTCCGGCAGAAAATATAAGGCGTGTTCTGCAAATAAGTCACCTGCGGCGAATCGGCGGTGATCCCGTTTATTTCCTGCAATCCGCCGAACGAAACGCCGTCGTATTCGCGGAAATAGAGCCGAGGGATTTCGGAGACGGCGGCGGCCACCGCCAGTTTGAAATCCGACGAAACGGCGCAATCGAAAGCGTCATCGATAAAATCGGCCTCCATGATCAACAGCGGGTCGGTGAAAGTTCCGCCTGAACCGGTTTGTTTGCGCAGATATAGATTCGACCTGGATTGACAATAAATCGCGTGCAGGATGCCGTCGAGATAACTCAAGTTGACGTAGGGGACAGCCGTATCGTCGGGCGAAAGCGCCAGCCCCGGAGATTGAGCGCCGCCGGTCCAAAAACCTCCGCCGTCCGCCGATGATTTTATTCGGATCGAATAGGTAGAGGACGACTGATCGTAGTAGCTGTAGGCGCACCACAGTTCGCCCGACTGACTGCGGACGATCGAGGGCAAATAGCAGGAGCCTACGCTGCAGATTGTCGCCGGCGATCCGGAAGTCCAGCCGCCGGCGCCGAAAACCAGGCGCAAATAAATCAGATCGAGCGAGCTCTGCGCGGTATAGGCGATATGAATATTACCGGACGAATCGATACACGCGGAAAACGACGAATCCGCCGAATCGCCGATGATCGTCTGGCCGGCCGACCATGACGAATACGGCAGATCCGACCAGCGGAGCTTAATCTCGCTGGCCGAAGCGGCGTAAAGCAAAACCAGGCGGCCGGCGTATTGTCCCGATTTGACCCGGAACAAGCGGCGCTGGAAAGTCAGCCCCGTTGGCGTCTGGGCGGTCGATGTGTCAAGCAGTTTATACATCAGCGATAAGGGAGCGGGATCTCTCCCGCCCCCACCTCCTCGTTTAGGTCCAGCTTATGTCCAGCACCCGCGAAGCGTCGGCGATAATCTTGGCGTAGGCCACCGATTCGCTGATTACGGCTTCCTCGAGGCGCCTTTCGATAACACGATCGTATTCCACGGTCAACGGTATCGAAAACACCTCTTCAAGCGCGAAACGATTGTCCAGTCCCACCACGATATCCGTCGGCACCTCGTCGCAGCGCACCAGGGTTGCCCCCAAAGGCGAGGTAATCTCACCGGTCGACTGGAATCTGAAGCCGATCAATGGATCCTTGAATTCGGTTACATTCAGAATCGTCCGCAAAACGTTCTTGTGGCAGATCAGGGTATTCGGCTGGTAGGGATAGAACTCATTGAAGAATTTCACCATGTCGTCGTAATCGAGCACGCCGGCAACGTCGGTGTTGGTTATCGCCGCCGGATTGGAATTGCCGTCGCCGTTGATTATAGTGTTGACCGCCAAAGCGACGCGATCCGAAGCCATCCGATAACCGATATACCACAGCAGGACTTTGAACTGAGCCATCGTGCGGTGGCGCAGGGCGCGATAGGTGACTTTCAAGGATAATCCATAGTCGGGGATAACCACGGTATGAGCCTGGTCGGTCACCACCATCGCCGGGATCTCGGCGGCCTCCGAGGTCGGCCTTAACGACAACTTCTTGTCGGCTGCGGTCGTTTCGATATGGAAAGGAGTATAACGCGAACTGCCCACTCCCGAAGTGGCCGCCACGAGATGGCTCAACTCCGACCGCATATTCTGTCCGCGCCTGATTTCGCGCAGCACGAATTCCGGCATCAGGGCCGGCGCAGCCTGATAAAACATCTCCACCGTGACCGGATTGCGGCCGCCCGTGCGTAATCCATGACGGGCAAGCTGCCGCTCGAAAGCGTCCAAAGGACAGCCGGCCGGGGAGGGATCGTATTCGGGCAGTTCGAGAAGTTCGCTCAAAGTCAGGTTCCGCTTCTGGGCTTCGAGATAATGATCTTTGTTGACTTCGATCGAAACCGCCCGGCTCAAATCCACCGCCGCATTCGACTGGCGTTCACTGCCGGCCAACGGCAAAGCCGTCTTCAAAAAATTCTCGATTTCGTAATTGTTCATCTTCTCTCCTAATTCAGTATCAAGGTGACGTCGCTGGTTCCCTCGACTTTGATGACCGTGCCTCTGGCCACATTTCCGCCGGCCGGGTCGTTGCCGGTGAGAGCCGGGGCCTGACGCACCGCACCGGCGCCGTTCACGACGACCCGATTTCCGATTGCCGGAATGGTGGCCGCCGCCGGCAAGGTCACAATCCCGCCCACCTGAACGGTGGCCAACCGTTTGCCGTTGTCCGCATCGGTAAGCGACAAATCTATCAATTTTCCCAGAAGAATGTCGCCCGAGTTCCCCAGACCGATCTCGTAGTTGCCGACGATCGTTACGGCCTTGCCGATATCATCGTCCTGCAAATCATCGACGCCGGCCGTCTGATGAATTTTGAAAGTGGCATAGAGTGCCCCTGTGGTTTCGAGATTAAGTTCTCTTGTGGCCATTTATCCGTTCCTTTCTATTTGAATTCCGATATTCTGATATTGCTCCCCTTGAAATCCATCAGCGTCATGCCCCCGAAAATACGTTCGAACAGCCTGTCGGTTTTTTCGCGGAGTGATTTGAGCTGGTCGTAATCCTGAGGGTCGGAATCGACGGCCGCGACAAATCCGGAATCGAGCATTTCGGGGCAGACGGTTCCGATAGCCTTGATTTTCGCTTTCAGCGATTCCCGGGTCTCGGCGACCAGCCGTCGACCGAGTTCGAGATCGAGG